>JAUYPR010000052.1 GCA_030695785.1 bacterium | reverse complement strand
GATCCGACCATCCTCCGCCATTTCCTGAAAACTCGGTCATTTGTTTTCAACCTTTTGGATACGTCTTTTGGACGCGTCCTGACGACGCTGCGTGTCCGGCTCTCTCCGCTTGAAGAAGAAACGCGGCAACTGTACTCGGGAGAAAACCTCGCGCGGCATCAGGGCGACCTGCGTGCATTCATCCGAATGACGAAGGAACGAAACATCCCGCTGATGATTATCCATTTCCCTTTTTTATACCGACTCGACCGTTATCCTTTTGCTGATATTACCCAGATGGTGAAGGGCATCGCAACTGAAGAACAGGTTCCCTTTCTTGATCTGACCGACGCTCTTTCTCGCCACCCGACCGACGACCTTGTTATCGACTGGTCTGACGCTCACCCAAACGGACGCGCGAACCGCCTTGCCGCCGACGCAATCACCCGATATGTTACCATGCGCCTATGAAACGCAGGATCGGGGTTGGGTATGTATCAATGGGAGAGGAAGAGAAGCGGCTGGTCAATCGCGTTTTGTCAACGAACCGTTTAAGCTATGGCCCGATGTGTCAAAAATTTGAGGAGAACTGGGCACGTCTCCATGGGCGTACGCACGGTGTGACCTGCAATAGCGGCACGTCGGCACTAGAGGTCATTCTGCATGCTTTTAGGATTGAGCGGCGGTGGCGTGATGGTGATGTGGTGTTCATTCCCGCGTTGACTTTTATCGCAAACATCAGTACTGTGTTGCGGCAAAACCTTGTCCCCCATTTCGTCGATATAGATCCTTCCACGTATACGATGGATCCCCAAAAATTAGACGGCGAAATCAGCCGCGTGAAGAAAGAGGGCCGCAACGCAGTGGCCGTGATTCCCGTGCATCTGGCCGGACTTCCTGCAGACATGGAACCGATCACGCAACGTGCACGCAAAGAGAAACTTGCGGTGATTGAAGACAGTTGCGAGGCGGTCGGCGCTTTGTACAGGGGGCGTCCGGTGGGTTCGTTTGGAGACGCGGCGTCGTTCAGCACCTACTCCGCACACATCATTACCACCGGGATGGGCGGAATCATCACGACCAAGAAAAAGACGACCGCGGTTCTTTGCCGGAGTCTCATCAATCATGGCCGTGATCCGGTTTACATTGACATTGATGACGATACACGTTCTTCTCCGGATATTGTTGACCGACGGTTCCGCTTCCGCCACCTTGGCTACAGTTACCGGTTGACTGAACTGGAAGCCGCAATCGGCCTTGGACAACTGAAGCGGCTTCAACAAGTTCTCACACAGCGTCGGCGTATCGCCAACCTATTTACAAAAAATCTACACGTCTTCAAACACAATCTCAAGCTGCCGACCGTTCCGGAAGACCGCACTCATAGTTGGATGATTTATCCGATTGTCGCGAACAATGACATCAACCGGGACAATCTCATTCATCATCTTGAACGCCATGGCATCGAAACGCGGCCGCTCATGCCGCTTCTGAACCAGCCAGCAGTGATTGAGGCGGTGGGAAATCAGGAAGATCAATATCCGGTGGCCAAGAGAATCGCACGACAAGGATTCTACATCGGTTGTCATCAGGGAATGACAAAGACTGACGTTGAATACATCAAAAATGTACTCAAAAAATTCTTCCTATGAAAAAAGAGACACTTTTTTTCCCTCTGAAAAAAGGGGGTCTTTTTTTCCTCGCGAGTATTCTTTGTACTCTCCCATTGTTGATCCCGCTTTTGACCAATGGCATGCTTGTTTCCGAGGATGGGCCGGCGCATTTGGTACGGCAGGAAGCATTCACGCAATCGCTTCTCCGGGGAGAAATCTTCCCCCGCTGGGTACCCGAGCTGAACTTCGGCTTTGGCTCTCCTTTGTTTTTGTATAACTGGATTCTCCCCTACTATGTCGGCTCATTCATCCAAATTTTGTTTCATAGCTCGGCACTTGTCGCACTCAAGTGGACGCTCGCGCTTGGGGTCATATTAACCGCACTGACTACGTTCCTTTGGCTGCGGCATCGTTTTGGTAATCTTGCGGGTTTACTCGGAACAATCATCATGGTGTGGGTCCCGTACCGCATTCTGACGATCTATGAACGTGCGACTCCCGGAGAGCTCTGGCTGACTATATTTCCCCCACTTATTTTGTGGCTCTATGATCGAAATGGCCACTGGAGTCGCGTATTTCTCCCGTTGGCATGGGCCGGCATGTTCCTCACGCACAATGTTGGATCATTGATGTTTACCCCAGTGATTCTTCTTCTCACATTCCTTCGACAAACAACAGGATTTGCGATTATTATTCCTTTCCTTCTCGGCCTCCTCTTGACTTCTTTTAATTGGATCCCCGGCATGTTTGAGTCGAAACTGACGACAAATGTCGGTACCAATCTCATTGCCTCATCAAGCATCATCCACGCGAACATCGCAAATCAAACCATGCAATGGTGGTTCTCACATCCTTTCGAGGCACTAACCATCGGCCCACGTTCTCTGGCCATCGGCTTTACCATCCCTTTTATTGGACTGATCAGTTTGATCGGCTTGATAAGAAACAAACAGGGACGACACAAACTTTTCATCTTTTATGGTATCCTTTTTATTGCTTTTTTCCTCATGACTCCATTTTCCCTCTGGTTTTGGCGTCACATCCCGCTGATGACGTCCATTCTCTATCCATGGCGGCTCGTGAATATCATCATACTGATAAGTACCTACCTTGCGGCATGGTGGTTGACAAAAACACCTCAACACACCCGGAGCATGGTTGCCGGTGCATGCATCATGCTTGCAATCGCTGGAGTTATTCCATCTCTATCAACGAAACCGCGGTTTGTCCCGCTCAAACCAAACTGGCTCGAAACCACATGGCCGGATGTTGTAGGTGAATATTTACCCAAAGGCATAACGTACGAAAGACTTGAACAACTTTCTTCTTCGATCAACTTTAGTGATCGAGGAAAGATTGTACGCGGCGATCATTGGGTTGGGTTGAATCAATTGTGGTTCCCTGGGTGGAAGACGACGGCTGCGGATATTGACCTTGTCATCCGACGAGATTTCCCTGGACGAGAAGGACTCCTGACCGTTGAAGTGCCGGAATCCACAGATGTGCGCTTTTCATTCACCGAGACGCCGCTCCGATTTTTGAGCATCATTCTCTCGATTTTGGGAATTGCGCTTTGGCTCTGGCAAGTTGGAAGAGTTGGACAAATGCACCGAAGATTTCTACGGTCGAAAGTTTCGACACTCCCTTTGTCCGATCAATAAAAGTAATCGGAACCTCTGCAAACCGAAAGCCGGCACAATGTGCACGCACTGCGGTTTCGGACAGCGCAAAATACCCTGTTGAGGTCAGCGGAAATCGGGCGAGGTATTCAACAACTGGACGACGGTAGACACGAAATCCGTTCGTATAATCGGTGATGGGAACACCAAGAAGGAATCGTGTGAGCTTGTTTGAAAGAATCGAGAACAGGCGCCGCAACAAAGGAATTTCAACTCGGCTTAAAGGAAGATTGCGCGATCCAATCACCATGTCAGCGCGTTGAGATGCATCCAGCAAGCGAGGAATATCTTTCGGATTGTGCGAACCATCGACGTCCATTTCAAGAAAGAGGTCGACAGACGGCCGTTTCAATGTCTCTTTCATCCCAGCCCACACCGCCGAACCTCGTCCTTGTTTCCCGGCGCGGGGAAGAAGGAGAAGATTTTTATCGCGCTTCATCATCGATTGCACGATCTTTCCGGTTCCATCAGGGGAATGGTCATCCACCATCACAATGAGCGCGTTTCTGACAATAGAGCGCAGTTTAGCGACAAACGATCGGATATTCTCCGCCTCGTTGTACACAGGGACAATCACCGCAATCATGGGAGTATTGTATCCCATGGTACCATTTGCCCATGACGATCCTGGGGCTGACCTCTCCCCTTTCTGGCATACATGACAACGGTGCAGTTTTGCTGATCAATGGAGACATCGTCTTTGCTTCGTCAGAAGAACGCTTCACCAGGAAAAAACATGAGGGCGCATTTCCTTCCCGGACGATCGAAGCGGCCTTCCGCCATGCAAACATTGGTTGGAATGATATCGATATCGTCGCCGCAGTCACACCTCGATACAACATCTTCTCGATGATTCAAAACGAGAAGGTTGCATTTCTACGCGTCGGACTTGACCTCATACGCCAGTCACCTTTCTTGTCTGTGACGTCCGGCCTGCGCCTACTTCTTGGCCTTGGTTCCCCCATCCTCTTTGATCACCTCGGGGGTGATCATCACTGGACACCTCGGTACATCCAGAAAGAATGGTTCCCTCACCATCTCACCCATGCGGCCTCGGCGTATTATATCCAACCCCACACACAATGTTTAGTCCTTAGCCTCGACGGGTATGGGGCGGATATGGATGGGAATTGGCTCTCGGGGGTTGTGTTCGACGGACGCCATGGTCAATTGACAGAGCAGATGCGGATCGGCGTGGATGCTTCGTTGGGTCTTTTTTACCAAGCCGTCACGGTTGCGCTTGGGTTTGCGCCAAATGATGGGGAAGGAAAAACAATGGGCTTGGCAGCCTATGGAAAACGTACGCCTGTGGTTGATTTCTTGCGCCGGCTCGCGCCGCATTGGGACAAAAAAACATGGCGCGGCATGCCGCATTGGCGGGAGTTCATGATTTCTGGCCGAAGTCACAGCCGGCCGTTGTTTCTAAAAACGCCAAGCGGATCGATGCTTGCGAAACTCCTTAAGAAACATGGGCAGGAAAACGTCGCGTGGGCCGCCCAGCATATTTTGGAAGAAGAAATGGTGTCGTTTGTCTCTTCTCTCCACGATCGACCGATCCACCTCGTATGCGCCGGCGGTATTTTTCTCAATGTGAAGATGAATCAAAAATTGCGTGAACTTCCAAAGGTCAGTGGCGTCTTTGTCCAACCCCATGCTGGGGACGGCGGGCTGGCGTTTGGGGCGGCTTTATTAGCGAGCATCTCGGAAGCGAAATTCAGAGGAGTGACAGGCTTGCCGGCCGTAGCTCCGAAGAGAGCGGAGGCTGGACCCGCGATGTCGACTGCCGCCCTTGGCGTCGGGTATACCAATCAGGAGATGCTCCAAACGCTCCAGACCTTTCAAGGACAAGTCGTTTGGGAACGTCCAGAGAATATCGCTGAGACAACCGCTGATCTTCTTACCTCTGGAAAAGTCGTCGGATGGTTTCAAGGCCGGGCAGAATGGGGGCCGCGGGCACTTGGATACCGGTCAGTTCTTGCTGACCCTCGGGATCCAAAAATCAAAGATCGGATCAACACGAAGCTGAAACAACGCGAGTGGTTTATGCCCTTTGCGCCATCTGTCCTTGCCGAAGAAGCCTCAAAGTGGTTTGTCGGGTGTATCTCTTCCCCTTTTATGACCATGGCCTATGATGTAAATCCAGATAAAATAAAGCAAATCCCTGCCGTTGTCCACGTTGATGGTACCGCCAGACCGAATACTGTGACCGATCGTGACAACCCGCTTTACTATCATGTCATCAAAGCATTCCAAAGGAGAACAGGAATTCCACTGATCCTGAACACCTCATTCAACCGCCACGGCCTGCCGATTGTCAACTCCCCCATTGACGCCATCGAGCACCTACTCAAAGGATGTGTGGATACGCTCGTCATCGGACCATTCGTCGTCCAAAAAAGAGAACCGTTGTCCATGCCGCAACAACATAAATCAACGGATACAAAAACAGTTGGACTCCAAGGCACTTCACCATAAAGACCCACCCTTCTTCTTGACGCACGAATCCATAAAATCTTCTTCCGAGATAGAAATGTAGAATTAGGAAGGGTGGGAATATCCAGGTTAGTGACGCGACGACACCGTTGATGGTCTCTCCCCGACTCATCCCAGCGGATTCAAACGTTCGCCGCCGCCAAAAGAGTTCCGTCCATAATTGACTCCTTTTGACATACCGCTGTACCATCGGCCAAAACGATTCGTACGTATGAGCAATTTTTATCCTCGGATTAAAAATCACTGGCGCATATTGAACAATTCTATGACCCAATTCATTATCTTCAATAGATGCACCTTTGAACAATTCGTTAAACCCGCCGACTTTCTCGAAAATATCGCGCCGCACTGCAAAACATGCATTCCCAAGCGTCTGACGATTCGGGTGTTTTGTGTTTTCAATCATCCAATAGCAATACGTCCGGAGCGATTTGTACCGCGGGAAAAACCCTCCCGATGTTTTGTCCAAAACAACGATACCAGAAACGCCTCCAATTCCAGGCTGCGTTTGAAACGTCCGCACAACTTGCGTCAACGTATCTGGAAATACCTGGACGTCTCCATCCAGAAAAAGGAGGATGTCTCCTTTTGCCGCCTTTGCGCCAGTGTTCCGCGCCGCCGCCACCCCCCGATTCTTAAGGTGATGCATCACTTTGAGCCGGAATCGTCGGTATTGTCGGAGAATTTGTTTTGTTTGATCAGCCGACCCGTCATCCACCACGAGAATTTCTGAACGGATACCTTTTGGCAAAACAATGGAGTCAAGAAGCTGGATCGTTTTTTCAGACTGCTGATAGGTTGGAATAACGACTGAAAGAAAAATCCTCATCGTCCCCGCGCGAGCAGAGCCAAAAGAAGAACGCCGGACAAAATCAGTGCGACACCGACAAACCACCAAAATGTCACGCGTTCATGGAGAAACAAAGCCGATACCGCGTACACCATCGCAAAATTGATCCCAACGGCGAGTGGAATCGCCAATACAAACGAAAACCGGCTCAAGATCGACAGCCACATCATTAAACTCACGCCGTACAGTACCATCGCCACCCAAAACAATGGAGTGGATAATAGCTTCGTGATTCCTGAAAAAAACTGTTGTGGCGGCCAAATGGAAAACACCGTGTCGCTCGCGAGTTTCTTGAGCGTGAATTGGACCGCAACCGCAAGGCTGGTTTGGAAAAGAAGCAGGAGAAGGTAAAAATCTTTCATCGGCGCGGCAACTTTCGCACGTATACAGGATGCAGAATACCATACTTCTGACGGATCCTCCAAAGATCTGCCAACAACTTGAGTGACGAGAGCGGTGTGTAGGCTAGCCGTGTTTCCGGATGGTGCCGCCATTCGACCGGCACCTCGATGACCCCGAATCCTTTGCGCGCAGCCAGGACCAAAAGCTCCATATCGAATAACGGCCCAGGAGAAGAAAGGTGTCTGAAGAGGGAACGGGCGCAATCGCCGCGGAAGAGTTTTAACCCGCATTGTGTATCGTATATGTTTGCAATGAGGATCCGTTTCACGAACCAACCGAATCCGTACCCGAGCATCTTTCGCATCGTTGATTGCGTTGAGGTGGACTTGGACGCCGGCAGTGCTCTTGAAGCAATGGCGATATCGTATCCTTCTTCGAGAAAAGTGCACATTGGGCGCAAAAACCGCAAAGGCGTTGCCAAATCCGCGTCGGAAAAACCGACGATCGTTCCTTCCGCAATCAGCATCCCCACCCTTACCGCCGCTCCTTTTCCACGGTGAGGTCGGCGCAGAAACACGAGGTTCGGGTTGCGGCGAGCAAACGACTTGACGACGT
>JAUYPR010000047.1 GCA_030695785.1 bacterium | reverse complement strand
AAATTCTACTCCAGAAGTAAGTTGACCAGTCCGTGTTTCAATTGTCATTGAAGGTTTTACTGAAGATAGCAAACGGTAAGAATATTATCAACACCTACATCAATCTGAAAGGGTGTCCAATCTGGTATCACCTGGCGCCTCACATACTGATTACTACAAGAAAGTACTGATAGGCTATAATCTGAATGAATTTCACACCTCCAGAGATGAAAGTGATAGGAGGTTCGGATTATTTGATTCCCATTATGTCAGTACCATTTAAAAGATTAAAACTAGTTTTTGTGAGACATGGCCAAAAGAATAAGTACGGCTTTCTGACACAAGAAGGCATTGCTCAATCTAAAGAATTTTTTGCAAAAAACTATCTCTCAAAACTACCGAAAAACGGCATCGAGATATACTTCAGGCACGTAAAAAGAGCAGTTGATACGGCAAAAATTTTACAAGAATCGTCTCCTGTACCTGTAACTGTGCGGAAAAAACTCAATTATTTAGAAGAAAAACCGTATTCTGACGAGACGATTAAACGAGTAGGAATTAATAAAGGAAAGTGGCTTGAGAGCGAAAAGCCCTCTGAATTTCTACCTCCAACAAAAGTTCTAGTCTTCCGTTTTGAAAAATTGATTAACCATTTTTTAATTGATACGATGAACAATTTTTCCGAAGACGAAAGGGTTGTTTTTTGTGGCCCACACACCTCCAATCATGCTATTCGTAAAAAGCATCTTTAAAGAGGAGCTACTGCCTCTGCCACAACCTACGATTCTTGATAAAATGGGAGGGCTTGTAAAACCGCTTGAAGGATTTGAGGTAGAGACAAAAAGAGATGATAAAGACAATATACATCTTACATATTCTTTCAAAAAACTAAAAAAAAACTTCCTCGTTCCCCATTGCTGACATGAGGTTCAAATTCCGGACGAAGAAGCTTTCATGAGAGAGAAAAATACCACAACACTTACCTTTAATTAGAGTCCCAACCATTCTAAATAATCACGGGCTGCTAAGTTAACTCTAAGTAAAAATGTCTACGATGTGTTTATACAATTCAGAAAGTTGTAATTTTCCCCTCTTGGGAGTACACTCCAGACTCCATGGAAGGTTTTGTTGGCGGAACGGAAATTCAGCTCGGCGTCCAGCGTCTTCACCCTGAGTTTTCAGTCACGACAGACTACGACAACGCTGTCAAAGAATTAATAGATGCAAACAGCAAATTAAACATTTATGGTATTCGCGGAACGGGCACAGAGGGAGGTCAATATATCAATTGGTTGTTCAACGGTGGACTTTTGTACCATGATCTCCAACACCCAGAATATGCAACGCCTGAATGCCGATCGCTTAAAGACATCATCAATTATGAATTTGCTGGGAGGCGGATCACACAAAGTCTCATAGAGCTTGTCACCCGACCGCTGAAAACGCAAGGATTTGCACAATACGGTGTATTTGCAAACAACGTTGACCATTACCTCGCCGCAGACCAACAAATTGGGTATCCACTTCGACCGACGGTTTTTGCTTACCACGAGAATTACGCGGCGACGAACCCTGTTGCGGAGGTCGATCTTCTCTTGCCATTTCTTGTGACACGTCACGTCTTTGCTGGTGCTGGCTTCGTCCTGCAAAAGGAACTACGGGAAAAGTGGAAAACCGATTTCCTTATCGCCCAGCGAGCAGCAGCCGTCTACGCACAAGGGAGTGCATTGAAAGTGGGACTGTTCTCATTTTTGGCCGGAGAGAGTCGACATAACACGAAAATTCTTCATATCACGGTCGGCGATGCGAATGTTTCTCCCTATGCAACGAGGCTGAAAATCGGGACAACAATTCTGGTCCATCAGCTCATAGAAAAAGGGTGGAAACCACCCTTATTCCTCATTGCCTCTTCACCAGATACATTGGTGGGAAATGCGCGAAGTCTTTGCATCTTCAACTCTTCTTTTCGATGGATGTGTAGGTTTAGTGACCGAAGCATATCCGCGATTGACGTCCAGCGCATCTACCTCGAAGCTGCGTGGGACCGATTTGCGGGCCGGGATCCAGAAACAGATTGGACGCTGCTTGCCTGGATGGAAACGTTGGATCAACTTGAGCGCGATCCGATGGAATGCGTCAAGCTTGATTGGGTGTTGAAAAAACGATACCTTGATGATCGTGGTCACCGTCTGACGTCCGCGGAGCAAGTCAGATTTGATATTGCGTATCACGCGGCAAATCCCCAGAAAAGCGCCTTCCTTGCCCTTGCGAAACATTATGGCGTTGATGACCTGCCAAACGAAGAGACGATTGAACATGCCATCAAAGAACCACCCACGAATACGCGCGCGCTTGGTCGATCTCTTGCGGTTCGTGCCATTTCGAAGCAGAACGGACAAGAAATCCCACACATAACATGGTCGGGGATACAATTTAAGGGACAACATCTTCCCATGCCTTCACCGTCCGACACATATCAAAAAGCGTCGATGCTGTTTGCAAAGAATCTTGAGCAACTTTCTTCTTCGAAAGAACGCCGCGGGTAAGTGTGGTATTATATCTGGTATGGTTCGCATACGTTTGAAGCTCATGGGCAGGCATGGACGGCCGTTTTACCGGATCGTCGTGATTGAACGGAGCAGGCGTCGAGATGGCCGGGAGATCGCGCGGATCGGCACCTACGACCCCTTGACCGACCCTATCACCGTGAAGGTGAACCGCGAACAATTCGACCTTTGGGTGAAGAGGGGCGCGCAAGCATCAGATACAGTCCGCACCATTGTGCTTGGAGAAAAACCAAAAATAAAACGCAAACCGAAGGTCCTGAGCGGATCGAAGATCCCGAGCGAAGTCGAAGGAGTCGAAGGACCCCGCAAGAAGTCCGCTGCAACTGAAACTCCAGCAGCTGCCGAGGCAAAGCCAGAGGAACCAAAACCAGAAAAGAAAAAGGAGACCACATGAGGGAACTCGCGCAATATCTTGTTGAAGCCGTGGCCGAACAGGTTGATGCAGTAAAGATTGAGGAAACCACCGACGAATATGGCACCCTTATCCTCACCGCTTCTGTCTCAGAAGAAGACATGGGCCGGCTCATTGGCAAGGGCGGCAAAACCGTGCGCGCCATTCGGCAGCTTCTTCGCATCCGCGCGATCCGCGACAACGTCCGCGTGCACTTTGAACTTAAAGACCAGTGACATTCACCATTCTCACGCTGTTTCCTGAAATGTTCGAAAGCCCATTTGGAGGGAGCATCATCAAACGCGCCCTTGACAAAGAGACTCTGACCATTAACCTGGTCAACATCCGCGACTTTGCCACCGATACCCACAAAACCGTGGACGATAAACCCTTTGGTGGGGGAGCAGGGATGATTTTGAAAGTGGATGTGTGCGTTGCGGCACTGGAGTCAGCAGGAAAAGGAAAGCGGATTCTCCTTTCTCCCAAAGGAAAAAAACTGACCCAACAACGTATCCGCGATTTTGCAAAAGAGGATCATCTCATTCTTTTTTGCGGCCACTACGAAGGCGTGGACACCCGGGTCGAGGAGTTTATGGATGAACAAATCTCCATCGGTGATTATGTGCTCACGGGCGGAGAGCTCCCAGCCATGGTGGTGGTAGACGCAGTCAGCCGGCTTCTTCCCGGTGTACTCGGGAATCCTGATTCATCGAACGATGAATCGTTCTCCGGCGACACGGTGGAGTATCCCCAATATACCCGTCCAGCCGGATTCCGCAGGCTCAAGGTTCCAGACGTTCTTCTCTCTGGAAATCATGCTGAGATACACGCATGGCGTTTGAGTCAGCGGGCGAAGCCGCCGACGTCATAGTTTCGAGAGAACCTCTTTTTCCTCGTTCGATAATTCCAAATCCGCCGCAGCGCGGTCCAGCTTTTTTGCCGGCAAAATGTATGCCTCAACCTGCACATTCACCACTCCACTTTCCGCCTCGTCACTCCTTGAAAACTGCATATCCACCGGCCGCAGGTACACCGGGCTTTTCTTCAGGTTCGATAACAATGTTTTTAATGACGGTATCGTCCCACTCCCAGAGATCGTAAAGTCCAATGTCACAAATTCGTCCGTCGTGCGTTCAACATCGTTGATCTTCCCTGGGGTTGTTTGCACTGATTGAAACTGCACACCGCTTTGGCTTTCAAGACTCGAAAGAGTCGAAAGCAACAATGGCATATCTTTTTTCGCCGGTAGATACAGCACTGCTTGATCGAGCTTTGACTGGATAGAAGCGGATGACAATTCGTTCAATATCGACAATTTTGTCGTCACTATTGACAATTCTTGCTCCTTCTGTCCCATGTCGCTTAACGTTCCTATGATGTGCTTTATACTTGGAATGAGAAAAAGTGCCACCACTGCCACGACAACCAAGACACTTCCAACAGGAATAGCAATCCGTTTGATGGTCTCCCGGTCGTGCAGGATTGAAGCTACAACGGCGAAGGTCTCATTGATGCGTTTAGGTACTATCTTTTCCTCCTGGTACTGCGGTGACGGTGAAGGAATACGCGCCGTTTTCATTTTTGCCGAATGACTCAACGCTGAGTGAGGAAAAGTAGGTGCCCGGCTGTTTTGCTTTCGTGATAGTATCCAGCAGTGTGATAAGCTCTGCGCCTTCTGTCACGGTCACAGAAAACGCAATGCGGTCTTGCTGGATGGAAAGGTTTTGCACACTCCCGATTCCACCAAATACCTCTTCAAACGCGGTGAGCGTTGTCAAAAATTCTTTGCTTGGACTCGGCAGGCGGCGGATGGCCTGCAGGCGATCTTTGAGGGAAAGCTGAAGCGCTTCTTTGTCGGCCTGGCGTGAAATACCTGCTTCTTTCTCTGCAATATTCGATTCGATGGAAGAAAATTGGCGGTCAACCAAGAGACGCACCCCAAACACGCCAATGGAGAAAGCGGCAGTCAGCGCAAGCATCATCGTGCTTACCTTTATGATAACAGGCCTCGCCACCCACGCGTCCGTGACACGGTGCAAATCGGGTGGAAGAAGATTGATGCCTTTCACCATCTAGACGTCTTCCTTTAGCGCAAGCCCGGCGGCAACCGCGAACCGCGGTCCTTCATCAGCAAGTTCTTGCGTCGGGCGGTGAGAAATATTGAAAAAGGGGTCAGCCATCTGCACCTCAATCCCTAAGGCAGTGGCAATTTCGACCACAAATCCAGGCAGCCGCGCGCTTCCGCCGGCCAAGGTAATACGACGCACGGGGTCTTTCGGGTTATGCTCTGCATAATACGCAAGCACACGCTTGACCTCCTCGAGCACAATGGCAATAACTGGCTGCATAGCGTGATTAATTTTCCCTTCCATTTGGTTCGCCATTAACCCATACGTCCGCTTATACGATTCAGCTTGCGCCATTTCAAACCCAAGCTCGGCCGCAATGGCGCGTGAAAGAGCGGCCCCGCCCGATGAAATGGAGCGCGTAAACGCAATAAACCCTCCGTGCACTACAGACATGTCGGTGGCCTCGGCGCCAAAGTCAAGGATAAGCGTGGTAGGCGAGTAGGGATTGTTGCCAACTAAGGACCGGGCGAGCGCGACCATTTCGGTTTCCAAGGCCTTGGGATGCAGCCCGGCGCCAAGCAAAATCCGTTGGTACCGATCAACGAGCAACTTTGGCGCGGCAATGAGAAACACGTCCATTTTCGCCCCAGGCACATCTTTTTCCGGCCGGCGGATGACTTGGTGCTGGTAAATAACCTCGTCAATTGGCAGGGGAATAACTTGTTCGGCTTCCCACCGCACGGCAGAGGAAAGTTCGCGGTCAGACAACGAAGGCATTTGGACCACGCGCGTGAACACGTCTGACTCGTGGAGCGCGCACACCACGTCTTTTGTTTTTGCTTTCGCTGAATCAACCACTGCTTTGACCGCGGCAATGAGCGACTGTTCTTCAATCTCATTTTTGGATTTCAACGCTCCAACCGGGGTGGGGCCGTGGCTCATGGCAACCAATACATACTTGTCTCCAGTTTTTTCAACAGCCACGAGTTTAATAGATTCGGACCCAATGTCTAAACCAATATGTGTGGGCATTAGAAAAAAGTGTACCACAAATTTATCGTTGTCGATATGTGCAGGCCGGCAAGCCGAGGATAGAGGAGAAGGAAAATGATCACGTGGACAACCGCAAGACTGATGCATACAGACCGGGACGTTGTCTTGGTGAAAAAATGCGCAAGCAGAATCATCAGGAACGGGATTGCCGGCAGGTAGTGATACAGAAACAAGATGCGCGGGGATAGCAACCACGGCATCCAGGCGGACGTATACAGAACAAGGACGAAAACCAATGAAAAGGAGCCTTTCTTTACAACGAACAACACAAGCGCCCAAACAATTGTCATCAGCCCGAGAAGCCACGTCAAAACATTCCCGGCGGCATAGATATTTGCAACCGTGTCTTTACCGTATTCGACAAAATACCAAACCGGCCGCATGGCAAATGGCCACATCCATGCGGCTGATTGATAGGGATGCGTGGCTTTGAGGTTTGTTTGGTACCACCAGATTTGTTGGTGCAGTTCGATAAACTGCTTGATGGAATGTCCCTGCAGCCAGAATTGGCTAAAGGAGATCACGTAGATAAGCAAAGGCACCAAAACGAGTGTGAGTGTAAAAGCGAGAATCTTGAAAAGGGAAGAACGAAAGATAAACAATCGCACCATCGTCAGAAGAATCAATACACCCCACCCGTAGAGGGCAGACCATTTGGTTGAGACAGCCAGACCGATCAACACTGCAGAGAGAAGCATCCACTTAACCGAGTTTGACTCGGTCCACTTCCACCATGCCCAAGCACTTGCTAAAAGAAACGTCGTGACAAAGATATCATTCATGGCAATGCGCGACTGGACAAAGACCAGTGGGTCAAACGCGACGAAAAGAGCGGCCAAAAACGCTGTGTCAAACCGCTTGAATAATACTCGCGTGAGGAGAAATGTGGCGCCGACTGCCGCTGTCCCAAACACCACGCTCCAGATTCTCCAGGAAAAAGACGTGTCGCCGAATATACGGATTGCAGAAGCCTGGAACAACTTTGCGATGGGCGGGTGCAGCCATTCATACGCCGTGCCTTGTTTGGAGGAAGTATGCCACCATTCGTAGCCCCGGGGATCATTCAGGCTATACGCACGGGCAGTCCAGGCGTGGTATACCTCATCAAACACATATGTGGACGGATAATCAATACGGGCGGCACGGATCAAAAACGAGGTCGTCAAGAGGATAATAACGGCAATTGTTTTCCACACTGGTCAAATGAGTTTACAATTATATTGACAATTAAAATCCTTATTGATCTGGCTACGGTGCCTTCGGCTCAATTTCTTTCCACTGCACCGAGGGTTTCGCAAGTTCAGGGAACACCATAGGGGCGAACAGGTATTGGGGTTGGTATCGCACCTCTTCTGTTGCCCCTTGCGTCGGGTCACGGAAGCGGTAGAGCTGCATCGATCCCCTTGAATACCACATCCCGTCCGCCGTCAATGCTTGCCCACCAAAGCCGGAAGGTGCGGTGGAAATTGCTCCGGGACTAAGCGATTCGGAGATCAAGAGCCCCCGCAATGTCGTCACCCCGGTCCCAACCGTGATCTTGCCGGAAACCAGGAAGATGACACCCGTCCTCAACGGGTTGATCAAGGTAACATCCCCGGTGATGGCCAGGTCGCCCTTGACGCGGATCAGGCTCAGGTTGGGGATACTTCCCGTTGCACCGCTGACAGAGAATGTTTTTGCCCCGAGTGTTTGGTTCCCGTTCAGGATATACACCCCGCCATGCTGGAGTGGGGATGGAAGGTCGGTGAAACTGGCGACCGTGGTCCCGCGTGCTTCGAGCTGAGGGACGTTCATCACGGGCCAGGGTGCTGGAGCATAGTTGGTGATGGCGCGGGTTGCCGCCGCTTGTTGGGTCACGGACTGCAGGGTCGTACATGCCAGCACCCCTGCGCCGGAACTGGCAGGGACAAGGTCGGTCAACACCTTTTGCCCGACTGGCACGGCATTGGTGATAATGCCCCCTGCATGGATGCTCCCGTCTTTCCCCTGGAACCAGGCTTTCACATTCGAGAGCTGGCAGTTGGGGAATGTCTCATACGTCTGTTGCGCCACGCCGTCAAAGTAGTCCCCAGTAAACTTCACATCCCAGGTATTGGGCGAGGAACTTAGGGGAAAGTCGATATTCTGCACCCGGAGCTTCCCGGTCTTGGGCTTCCCGTCCACGTCAATCGTCTCCACCACAAACGAGAATTGGGAGGATGGGATCTCGGTCCAATTTGATCCCGAGGATCGCTGAAAGGCCTTCAGGTTTTGGATGTCGAGTGAGTCGGTGTCAAAGGCCAGTTGCCCATCCGTCAGCACACTCTGATTAAACGTCGTGGTCCACGCCCCACAGCTTGGCTCGAGATACTTCCACCAGGTGTCGAGAAACAGGGTATTCCCATTTCCATTGAACTGGAGATGACGCTGATACCAGAGGGTGGAGGTGCGCGGATCCTGCCATGAAGATGGGTCAAAGACTTTCGATAGTGTCCACCCGCCGCCATTGGTCGCGGGGTTTGGGGTTGCACTCAGGGGCCATTGATAATTGGGGTAGCTGTTGATGGTATTGGTCGTACAAATACCCGGGCCTTCATCCACGCATCCTGGCCACTGGGTCGATGCCGCAGCTTGGGTCATCTTCCGGTATTTCCCATTCGCCGGCGTGACCCGCAGGTCATAGGCATGGTGGCGCTCCACTGAGATATCTGCTGCACCCAAGAATCCACCGCCAGGAGCAATGTTGCTCAAAAAACCACCCACGATCCCCAAACACGTCCCAGGGTGGCGGGATGGGTCATTGCTGTTCCACCCACCCCCTTCGTTGTATCCCCACACAATGTCCACGGATGGATCCGTGTCATCACACCCCCACGCCCCAATGGCATACTGCCCCACGGTTTGTGCCGTCCCTCTGGTCGGGTTTGGAGATGCGGGAGGGGTGGTGCCAGAGGGATTCATGGTAAACGCGACATGCAACGTTTGCGGTCCACCGGTCACGACCGCATCTTGGTAGCAGGTATTCCCGAGGTTCATGGATTGGTCAAAGATATTCCGCGGCTTCTTGGTTCCAGTAATCCCTGTTGCGCCCACACTACTTCTGCAGGAATTGCAGGAGTCGCCAGAACAGACACAATCCGCATGCCAATATCCCTGTCCACTCCCTCCTGGCTGAAGGCAGGTCAATGATGAAGGTGGCGTACTCGGTGGCGGCTGGGAGCCGGTGGGAGGGATACTGACGTTGGTTGAACAGGACAGGGAACTCGGATTCCCTCCGGTGTACGTGGAGGTGATGGTGCGGTTTTGGGTGGTCGGGTCGGTTTGATACCCCCGGTAGGTGCCACTTGCATCATTCGGAGAATTCGCATCCGTCGTTCCCCCAGAAACATTCGCGCCAAAGTCCCAGTTTCTCCCTGTGGGTGCAGTGGAGAACCCGCCATACGTGGTGTTGAATTGGACGCAGTAACAGGAATCACCCAAGCCCTGACACGTCGCTCCACACCTGGATTTGTCTGCGACCGATGCAGGGGTGATGGTGCAGATTGGAGTTGTAATTGGAGGTGGATTCGCTGGACAACCAGAGGTACACACCTGTCCACCGGCAGCGTCACAGCTAGTGGTTTGACTCGCCACTGAGCCATCTGCACACGTTGCTGCAGGACAGGAACTGGTGGGGGTCCAGCTCGTGTTCTGCCAGGTGCCATCTGCTTGGCAGGTTCTGGTCCGTGTACACTGATTGCCCGTGCCTGTTTCCGTCACGGTCTGTCCAGCCGTATACTCCACTCCATCCCGCACACACTTGGTCTGAGTCCCTGTGACCTCGAGGGTGGCGGTACATGAGGCGGCCTGGTAGTTGATGGTGCCAATGGGTTTTTGGGGGGAGGTGAGACTGACGGTGTAGGTTCCGGCGGACGTGACGGTTTTGGTGAGTGTTGCAGGGTTCTGTGGGCTTTCTTCCGCAAACCACGTCTGTCCCCCTTCGATATCTCCACGGACTTTGATGGTCATGGGGGTGACATCTGCACCAGTATCACGGTCGCGGATCTTTGCCTCAATCCGTACCGTCTCACCCAACCCTGCCGAGGTCTTCACTGCTCCGGTGGTCGGGTCTTTAATTTGAACGGTACAGAGGGGGAATTGGATGGTGTAGTCAGGATCACAATCAACGATCGCGACACTGTTGTCAGAGTTGTTCACCGTGACTTTGTTCGCTTCAGGGTTATCTCCAAGACAAGAATAGCCTTGTTTTGTCCCCGAGTAATGAAATTGGCTTCCGGTGATACTTCCACAGTTGATCGGCTCAATCGTGCATCCACCATCACTCCCAGTCACGCAACTTCCGGTTGAGGTGGCAAACCCGCTTGCTGAAGTGCACTTGACTTGCGGATTCCCCACTTTCTCTGACTTGATCGTAACACCCGCAATAAGCTGGTTCGTTCCCTTTAGCCGTGCAAAAACACCCTGGGCTGCAGTTCCACTGCAAAAGCCAAAGTCTTGGTAGGAACCGTATGTCGCGGTGTCTTCGTAGACGCCGGCAGAAACAGGAGCGGAGCGGAACACAAGCAGAAGAAGAGAAAATAGGATACCGATGGTTGCTTGATTTAGGAAGCGTAGGATAAAGGGCATATCTACATCATAATAAACTCAAGGACGAACGTCAATCAAAAGTCAACGAGTCCAGTTCCAAAATTGTAATTTGGATCCGCAAGTATTTGTTCCAGGTTTAATTTGGCCGATCGCGCCAGATACGACGTATACCCAACGCGCTCCCCGAGTAAAACCTCAGATCGATAAGCGTTAATCTCCGTTTCTCGCCTTGGAATATTCGGATTTCTATTGCGGTCAATAATGTGAGTTTTCTCATGCTCGATTTTCATCTGTGCGTACTCATTCGCTTCTCCTGGAAAAGTTTCGATTCTGAAGAAAATCCGAGAGCCAGCGATGATGGTTCGATTCTGCCAACTGATTGAAGCAAGGGAAGGATTCATGGTCGGACTTTCATACACATGATCCACCTCGCGGATCAATTCAGCGTAGCCAGTTGGGTCAATGCGCCGCTTTTCAACGAACAGTTCCTCGACTCGGTGGATAAATTTCTCCGATCCAACAATGCCGCCGCGCAATTCTGACCGGTCGATGCGGTTTTCTGGAAGAAAACGCTCATCAACAATCCAATGTGAAAACGACCCGTCTGCAGAAAACACGGCTATTTTCCGCGGCACCAGCGGCCGCTGCTCGAGGGTGGGGGCGCCATATTTGATCCAAGGTTCTCGGGTCAACGGGTCTCCGTTGCCTCTCTCCGACCCGCCCCCAATGGCCGGCGGCTCTACTGCTCGCATTGCTTCTTTTGGCACCAACCCATACTTGATCTCTAACTCTCCACCCAACCCCACAATGGTCTGCATGGGCTGGTTATTCGTCCAGGGCGTGGGGCCTTTCCAAAGCTGGAGGAACGACCGCTGGGTCAACACCACGACGAGTGGGCCGTAGTCTTTCACCCCAATGGGTAAGCCATACTGCTCAAACCATTGCGGGTTGGCAAAGTATTTCTCGCGCAACTGGGGATACTGCGGGATCTTCCCAAAGACTGCGGTGATCCACGTTGTTTCCACGGTTCCCGGCAGTCCGCCGTTACGATCATGTCCCCAGAGAATCGGGACAACTATACCATTGACTGGCGGCGGGATGAGGTCAACCGGGTTATCTAGGTTCACACCCTTGTCGCGGAGGATATCTGTCGAGTTATTCCACTCCACACTCTGGATGCGTGTTCCTCTTGCGTCAGAGCGAACCTGAAACCGCCCGCGCTGGAAGACTTGGCAGACGCGACCAACCTCATCGGTAAACAGGCCCGAGATCGGGTACCCCCAGACGTCCACTCCGCCGTTTTGCTGGAAAATCGTCCACATAGGTGCACGGTCGTCATCTACCACCGCAAAGCCAGAACCAGGTTGTTTGGCATCCCCGCGCTGGGTATAGAAGCGGCCGTTCGGGATCACAAAATCTGGACCGGGGAGTTCTTGGGCAAACACAAGGGCATTCAGGGTTTTGGAGAGGTCAAGGTGAGGAACTGCACGTTCTTTGGAGAGTCCACGCGTCAAAAGTGTCGTCAGGGTGCCGACCCCTTTCCCAATGGCGACGCGCCGCGTGTCTTTCCTTGGTGGTTGGTGTTCTGTGTTCATGTCTTCCGCCATTGGACCACCATATTCTCCCACATGTCAATATATTATACAACAGAAAGACACCTCTGAGGTGGCGTCACCCTTGGTCAGCGGACAATATACTTCTTAGCCTTTTCTTCTAAAGCATCCACGATAACCAGTTGGGATAAAAGTACTGATACGGAAAAAACATAGTCAATGTACGGATCGTACGCTGAGTCCTCAGTTCTGTTCTGGAAGCCATTAATTCTATATACTAATGCAGTCATCGTTTGGCGCGCATTATGTATTTCAATCTCATCGAAAGTAACCATATCATCTATATATGCTTTCACCCAATGCAAGATCACCGACTCCCATTTCTTGACTTCTGCGAGTGCACCTGGAAGATCTTTATCTAATCCACTCAGCATAGCAGGTGGAGAAGTATAGCGCTTTTGATGTTGATGCAATACTGTGGTTAAGTCTTCTTTTTCTGTCTCAATGATGGGGAAATCAAAGGGAAGCCCCAGTTTTTTTCTGGCGAGTTGATACTGAGGATTTTTTTGAGTGGCTTTATGGTCAAAAGGATCCACCTCCTCACTCCAGTAATGATCAACCGTACCATCGGGCAATGTAACATCACCAAGTGAGTAATCCTGTTTTTTCTCATCCCAATCTAACCAAAAACTATACACTTTCCCTTCACGAGTCAAAATATTTCCCGATACAGGAAAAATCTCACCAGGAAGAACTTCGCTTGCCTCCTCGATGTAATGGAAAATTTCGTACTTTTCGATACCCTTTTCCCTCAGGAGTCTTTTGAGAATCTTCTCAATAGTTGGCTTTTGCTTTTCAAAGAGATTTATCAAAATTTCTAATGTATCCTTGGATTTCATTTTAGTTTTTGTTGTTTTCCATTACTCATCAATTATAACTCCTTTTCTTATTTGATCCTCGATGTACTGTTCGCTCTCTTTGAATATGGAATAAATTTTATCCTTCGATTTATTTGTGAAAACTATAATCTTGTTTGCCTTGTCACGCACAATGTATTGACCGGGGTAGTCAAGGCTAGAATACATCTTTTTGGCATTCTCGAGTACCTCTTTGCCTATAGCAGTATATTCCTCTAATGTGATTCCTGGCCAAAATTCTGCTGCATGTCTTTCAAAATGGTGGGCCATCGCTCTTATATCGTCCCAGTACTCCCATGCAAGCTTTCCGCCTAATTTCTCCACTGCCTTTTCAAGGCGGACTCTCTCGAGAACATTCACAAGGCTTCTTTGTGCGACGGTCAATTCCTTCGAGACAATGAGGGAGAGTTTGACCGACTGTGCAACTCCTTTTATACCAAGCTTGACAACTGTTCCACCAATGAAATCAATCCCAATCATACCTCCGGATAGACCGCGATGAAGAAGATCTACATCTGCATCAGTGAGTGTCTCAAGATTTGCTTGCGTTCCAGTTACAGATTCGGCAAAATTCACGAATCCACGGAACATCGCAGTATCATTTCCGCAATCTCGATATCGGCAGCCAGAGGAGTCAAACGCAACATACTCTCCAGCCCGGTGAAGGCTTGGGTCATAATCTTGCCACGTAATATATCCTCCCTCAAAGTTACTCTGCGCATGGCCGGCTGCATTACGAAACTCATTACTCGTCGGGAAACCAAGCCAGCCGCCAGAACCGCGTTCCTGGACATACACTTTCGCAATATCCCCATGCGTTTCAAACGTTCCGTATCTGCTTTGATGAATAAACCCTCCGGTAAAATCTGCCACACGACCGGTCGTTCCATGGGGATAGGGATCGGCCGACCGTTCGGCTCGTACGACTGGACCCAACCACGGAAATTCGTTCCATTTCTTCTCTATCTCTCCTCCTACATTGACGCCGACCATACTTGTCCCACTATTTTCCACCGTACTGCTTTTAGTTATTTCCTGGATTTGTGCAGGCGTACACGGCATCACGCGTGCCCATCCAGTGCCATTTCC
>JAUYPR010000045.1 GCA_030695785.1 bacterium | reverse complement strand
TGCAATGCCGTATCAGGTGGAAGCGTAATGTCGGTGAAAATCGGGACCACATTCGGGTTGTACAGATGGTATTGGAGTTTGAATGCATAGGTTTGCAGCCGGCCGAATAAGAGCGTGACTCCGCTTTTGAGTACGTCCTCTTTGCGGTAGATGAATGTTCGATAGCTTGAATTCTTTTCAGGGATGGTGAGGTCATTGCGGGGCTTTGGTGAGAGAAACGATGGCTCATCGAAGGATTTTGGGATATTGAGGCTGACATCATACCGTGCCACGTCTTCTTGCTCGGCAACACCCGGGATAATGACTTCCCACACCTTGCCGTTTTTTGACGCAAGATTTGGGACACTGTATGCGAGCGACCAGGAAAGGGTACGGTTTGAGCCAACGACTTTATCGTTAAAAACCACATGGATCGCGGTTCCGTCATCTGTCTCCTCGGTCGAAACTTGTACAGGCCCCAGCCGATCTTTCGCGCTAACGTTTTCGACTTTCTGTGAACGGATGGAGAGTGTGTATTCTTTTGCGAAGAACCGGTTGGTCAGATTGGTGAGGTCAATGTTTTGCGTCACGCGGCCGGTTCCGTCTTCAGCAATTGTATAGGTGACATCGTACGACACCGAAAACTCCCCCGCCGCATCCACGGTAGTTGGAAAAAACATCCAGGAGAAAAGAAGAAGGAAAAATGGCAGGAAGAATCGGATCATGGAACGGCTACGTTAGCCTAACATGCTTGCCAAAAACTGTCCAGTAAATGATGTGGGGATCTCTGCAACCTTCAGAGGAGTCCCCTCGGCGACAATTCGGCCTCCGGCTTCGCCGCCTTCCGGGCCAAGGTCAATAATCCAGTCCACGTTGCGGATAACATCGAGGTTATGTTCGATAATAATAACCGTATTCCCAGTATCCACAAGTCGGCGGAGGACAGCCAGGAGTTTCTCAATATCCGCAAAATGTAACCCTGTTGTTGGCTCATCCAAAATATATACGGTCCGGCCGGTTGAGCGTTTCGAGAGTTCTGACGCCAACTTGACGCGCTGCGCTTCTCCGCCAGAAAGCGTCGGCGCTGGTTGTCCAAGGGTGATATATCCCAACCCGACATCTTGTAATGTCTGTAATTTTTGCCGTAATTGAGGAATCGGTTCAAAGAACGATAGCGCCGCATCAACCGTCATCCCTAACACATCTGCAACCGTCTTTTCCTTATACAAAATCTCCAATGTCTCTCTGTTATACCGAGACCCATGACACACATCACACATGACGTAGACATCCGGAAGGAACTGCATTTCAATCTTGGTCTGCCCCTCGCCAAGGCAGGTTTCACACCGGCCGCCCTTCACATTAAATGAGAATCGGCCGGACGCATATCCACGCGCCTTTGCTTCGGGGTTTCTCGCAAAAAGATCACGGATAAAAGTAAATGCGCCAATGTAGGTCACCGGGTTCGACCGGGGAGTTCGCCCGATGGGCGATTGATCCACGAGAATAACTTTGTCGATAAAATCGAGTCCTTCGATCCCTTTGTGTTGACCAGGCATTCCCTTCGAATGATATAACTCAGCTGCGCACGCATTGAACAAAATGTCGTGAACGAGGGTGGACTTTCCGGAACCTGAGACTCCGGTCACGGCGATGAAGTGCCCCAAAGGAAAAGATACATCGATATTCTTCAGGTTATGCGCAGAAGCGCCTTTCACGGTCAGGAAGGCGGTCGGATCTCCGATCTGGTGTGCATGATATGCAACCCTTTTTTTCTTTGATAGGTACTGCCCCGTGAGTGAAGCACTACTCTTTGCAATTTCAGCCGGTGTTCCTTGTGCAACAATACGCCCGCCGTTTCTGCCTGCTCCTGGCCCAAAATCCACCACCCAGTCAGCCGAGCGGATCATTTCTTCATCATGTTCTACGACAATAACCGTATTCCCCAGATCGCGTAGCTTGGTCAATGTTTGAATGAGCCGTTTGTTATCCCGCTGATGAAGGCCAATTGACGGTTCGTCCAGCACATACAGGACGCCGGTGAGGCCAGACCCGATTTGCGAGGCCAACCGGATACGCTGCGCCTCACCACCTGCGAGTGTGCTGGCGGTTCTTTCAAGGGTGATATACGACAATCCAACATCAAGAAGGAATTGGAGCCGTCGACCAATCTCCAGCAGGATTGACGCCGCAATGGTTGTTTCGCGATTGGAAAAGATGGCACGGGCCTGGATACTATCCACCCACGCGTGCGCTTTTTCAATAGTCAGGCGAACCGTTTCGGCGATGTTTTGGCCGTCAATCGTGATAGACAACGACTCTTTCTTCAGCCGTGTCCCATGACACTCTGGGCAGATCTCGGTGCGCATGTACTTTTCAATGACCCGGCGCACGTAGTCGGATTCTGTCTCGCGGTGCCGGCGCATAAGGTTTTTGATAATGCCCTCAAACTCCGTGTCCCAGCCAATGTTTCGACCCTCCCTGTTCTGTCCAACCACACGGAAATGTTCATCACCGGTTCCCTCGAGCAGAATTTTGCGTGCCCAATCTGGAAGTGAACTGATCTCGATCGTGGTCGAGAAACCTTTTTCGTGTCCAACTGTTTCGACCATCCGTGAGAACCACGTTTCTCCGGCAAACGATAATCTGTTCCAAGGAAGAATCCCGCCTTCTCTAATGGTGAGCCGGGGATTGAAGACAAGGTTGGGGTCAATCGTCAGGAGTGTCCCCAGTCCACTGCAGTGGCCGCATGCCCCATGAGGGGAGTTGAATGAAAACGTCCGCGGTTCGATCTCAGAGAGTGAGACGTTGCACACCGGACACGCGAAGCGTTCGGAGAAGAGATGGTCCTCCATTTTTTCCGGCCGGTCGGGGAATGAAAACGATGCGTCCAAGACGTGGCTGGCGATAAGGTTCCCTTGGCCAAGCTTCAGGCTCGTTTCGACCGTATCCGTGAGCCTGGTTTTTATGTCCTCTGATGTGGCTGTTTTTTTCTCGAGGACAATACGGTCAATGACGGCCTCGATGGTATGTTTGTTGGTTTTCAAAAGGACAAAATCTTCGCTGACATTGCGGATCACACCATCAACACGGACAAGGTTGATGCCTTTTTTCAGAAGGTCGCGAAACAGGGCCGAGTACTCCCCTTTTCGATCCTTCACAAGGGGAGCGAGAATCAAAAGCCGAAATCCTGCTTTTGTTGTACTTTTTTGCGCCATCTCAACGAGAGCATCCACCATATGCTGGGGTGTTTGCTGGCTGATTTCCCGACCGCACTGCGGACAATGCGGATGCCCGACCCGCGCGTAGAGCAACCGGAGATAATCGTAAATTTCAGTCACCGTGCCCACGGTTGAACGCGGGTTGTGCGAGCGCGTCTTTTGGTCAATGGAAATGGCGGGCGAAAGCCCGTCAATATGGTCGCAATCCGGTTTGTCCATCACCCCTAAAAATTGCCGTGCGTAGGCAGAAAGCGATTCCACGTACCGTCGTTGGCCTTCGGCGTACAGTGTGTCAAACGCAAGCGAACTCTTGCCTGAGCCGGAAACGCCCGTGAGCACAATGAGCTGGTTGCGTGGAAGGTCTAGGTCAACATTTTTGAGGTTATGTTCCCTCGCTCCCCGGATGCGAATAAAGTCAGTTTTCATACGAAAAAACTCCGAATGTTTTATTGTACTCCCCTTTCAAGGTTTTGTGCAAGAGTTGCATGTAGACGGTGTTTGCAACTTGGATATTTATCTGGTAAACTATAGGACTATTATGACTGAAAGGAACCAGATCCAACCGCGCCGCGCATATCTCTGCGAGGCCGGTGTGACACTCAAATTCAAAATGGAAGAAAACGATCCATTGGATGAGATCGTTCATCGTCTTTCTCAACTTCCAACCTCACTCCGTGTCCTATTTCAAGAAGCCACTGGAACAAGGAATGTCGATCCATCATCGATTGCGAGTCACGTCACCGATCTTCTCACCGCAACACTGATGCGTCCGCAAATGCCTCAACTTGAACCGACATGGAGATTCCTCGAAAGCGCGCAAAACATCCGTGACATACGTGCGCTGCTTCACCCAGACCGCTGCCTTTCCGCTGTTGCCGCGCTAGTCACGACCACGTTTCTTCTTGACCAGATGACACGACCGATAGAAACAACCGTCTATGGCGCCGAACAACGACACTTGGTAGCACAGAAATACTGGGGGGTCTTGTTCCATAATCTGAAAGAAAAATTTCGAGCGCAAGAACCAGAATTCTCATGCCTTCCTGTTGTCCGAACGCAGAAGACAACGTCAACGTTAAAAAGCCAACTCGAACAGTTCAGGATATTCGAACCGAAAAACGATGCAGAGCTTGAACAGTTTATCCGGACCCTTTACCGTCTCGCGGATTTCCGCCACAGCCAACTCTACCAATATATGCATGGTGGTATGGAAGAAACACGGCAGGATGAAATGGAGAAGATGTTTCAGTTTTTGGAGCCGGATAACGATTTTCTCAAAAGAGTACCCCTGTTATACTTCAAAGAGAGATTCGATAATCTCGGATACGATAAACGTCATAATCTCCTGATGCATGTGATCCTCATTCTTCAAGAAGAAGGCACGCT
>JAUYPR010000037.1 GCA_030695785.1 bacterium | reverse complement strand
CGGGATGAAGCTGTGTTCTCCAAGTTTTTTGACGCATGATGTTTCGCATTTTATCATTGAGCTTGATGGTTGGGTGTCTTTTGGGCGTTGCGTTTTTTAGCGGCCTCCTTTTGTTGAAGCATCCAAAAACGCAAGGAGTCCGAGAGTCGGTCGAGAGTATGCCCTTCAAGCGACAAAAACCCTCAGACGATGAGAAGCTTACAGCTCTTGTTGCGTCAACTTTTGCTGACCAAGAAGGAGCGTATGCAATTGTGGTTGAAGACCTTGCGGCGGATCGAAGGGCGAGTATGCAAGATGACCGGGTGATGCAGACGGCAAGTTTGTATAAATTGTTTACCATGGCTGCGCTGTTTGATGCGGCAAAAAAAAGCGGAGAAGAGATGTCGGATGAAACGAAAGAGGCGATCGAGCGCATGATTACGATTTCCAGCAACGAAGACGGTACATTCCTCTCGTCAACGTATGGATGGGAAAACATCACCACCTGGGCGCATGACCATGACTTTTCCGACACCAATCTCTCTGAAATTCCGCCGGTGACGAGTGCAAGGGATATTGCTAAGTTCTTCCGATTATTGTGGAAAGGTGAATTAGTCAGTAAGGAGGCGTCAGAGGAAATGTTGCGGATCTTGTTTGACCAGCGGTTGAATGACCGGATTCCAAAATATCTGCCCGGTGATGTGAGAATCGCGCACAAAACAGGGAGGATTGATGGATGGCTGCATGATGCGGGAATTGTTGTTGCCTCACGCAGCGCGTACGTGATCGTGTTGATGGCAGAGGATTTACAAGATGTGGATGCTGGGAAAGAACGCATGGCTCTTTTCTCAAAGGATGTTTTGGATATATTTGAAAAACGTCTTTAAAGAGGCCTTGACTCCAGACGTTTTCACGCGGTACACTAGATAACACTGCCCATGGCCCGCAGGAATCAATTTTTTTGGAAAAAAAGTCGTTTTTTTGGGAAAAAGCGCACGCTAGCATTTTTTCTTGCTATTGTGTTCTTCTTTTTGACCGCGACAATGGGTCGGTCGTTCTTCAGCATCATACGAACCACATTCGCGAGTCCCGACTATTCCGTCACCCTGGATGCGTGGGATGGACAGGAGCCACTTACCGTGGTGGTTGGGTCGGATCCGGTGCGCGTGTTTTCTTATTCTCCTTTGGAAAAACGGCTCATCGTGGTGTCGATTCCCGGTGATACATTAGTGACCGTTCCGTATGGATACGGGGCGTACCGGTTGAAAGCAGTGGTTGACCTTGGGGCATTGGATACGGCCCGGAGCGGCCCGGAGTTGCTCATGCATTCGGTGCAGGAATTCCTGGCCATTCCGATCGATGGATATATAGATCCCGGCATTGTGAATCAGGGTGGGAATGTTTTGGAAAACATCCGAAACGCGTGGAAACGTCCGGATCGGTTGCTCTCTTCCTCGACAACAACGCTGAAGCCTCTCGACATCTTCCGTCTTTTTACCGCTATTGCGGCTGTCCGCATGGACCGAATTTCGTTCATCGATCTTTCAAACGCCGGAATCACGACTGCATCCACACGGGCAGATGGACAAGATGTGCTCAATATTGAGCAAGGGAGGCTCGATCGGGCACTGTCTGAAAACATGCCGACAAGGCTTTCCCGCGGTGGAGAAAGAGTACAGGCAATCGTGCTCAATGGGACTGGGCAGGAAGGATTGGCAAAGGGCTTTGCGCGGTATCTTGAACATCTTGGCGCGGTGGTTATACAACTCGGAAATGCAGCCACTCCAGTTGAAAGGACCTCTGTCGTCGGCCTAGAAGGAGCGCATGAACGATATGACATTTCCCGCATACTCCGCCCGTTCTGTCAGGAGGGATGCATCGCCGCGAATGGTGACGTCAATAATGGCTTGATTGTTGTTACCATTGGGAGCGACTTCGAAAAGTTCCTTTCTGGTGCTTCTTCCAGGTGATACAATACAAAATATGTCCGGGCATTCGAAGTGGTCGCAAATCAAGCGGCAAAAAGGCGCGAACGATGCGAAACGCGGGCAACTGTTTACCAAACTCGGGATGTCCATCACATTGGCGGTCAAATTGGGCGGCGGGGAAGACAAGGCCTCAAATGTCCGTCTCCGCTTTGCCCTGGAGCAAGCAAAGGGCGCCAATATGCCGAAGAAAAATATCGAACGGGCGATCGATCGCGGGATGGGGCGGACAGAAGATGAGGCACGAATCGAAGAAATCCGCTATGAAGGATATGGCCCCAAGGGCATCGCATTTTTGGTGGATGCGGCAACGAATAACCGTCAGCGGACTGTCACCGTGATCAAGAACCTTTTTGAACGCAATGGCGGCACGCTTGCGTCGCACGGTGCGGTTGCGTGGCAATTTGAGCCTGCCACTACTCTGACTGTTGAAGCAAAAGGAATCTCAAAGGATTCGGTGTCCCTGCAGCTCATTGATGCAGGCGCGGATGATGTTGATGTTGCAGGAGAGCGCGTCATCGCCTATACAAAAAATCCGGGGAATTTCTCTCCATTCCGTGCAGAGGTTGAAAAGCTTCCATATCCGATTGTTGACGTTGCCTTTACCATGCGGCCAAAGACGACCATTCAAATAACTGACCCGGTAGAGGCTCGGAAAATTTTATCTTTGACCGATGTGTTGGAAGACGCGGATGATGTGCAACAAGTGTACGCAAACTTCGACATTCCTGATGACGTCTTAAACACACTTTCGTCTGAAGGGAATCTCTAAATGGTCGTCTGTGGGATTGATCCAGGAACAGGACGCACTGGGTGGGGGATTGTCCGTATGGAGTCGTTCAAAGGAAAACAGAAGCTCACGTCCGTTGCATATGGGTGCATTGAAACGTCCAAAGATGACGATATGGGCAAGCGTCTTATACATATCCAAAAGGGGGTGCGGGATGTTTTTCGTTCCTTTCCTATTGATTGTGTGGCCATTGAGCGGCTTTTTTTTGGTGCAAATAGCACGACCGCGATGTCTGTCGGACAAGCCCGCGGGGTGATTCTTTTCACTGCCGCGACGTTTAAACTCCCCATATTTGAATACCAAGGGTTAACGGTGAAGCTGGCGGTTACCGGATATGGACGCGCGAAAAAGCGGGAGATTCAAGAGCATGTGCAGCGCATTTTAGAGTTGAAAGAACTTCCAAGGCCGGATGATGCTGCGGATGGGTTGGCCATTGCCATGACGCATTTTATCAAAGTTGAACATTTTGAGATATGAAACGTAAGTTCATTGTCATCACTGCGCTGTTGTCGTTCTTTCTCTTGAGCTTCCATTATGTGCCGTTTCTGTCGACATTCTCCCGTGAGCAATTTTGGCAGATCTTCGCGGTCTTGAGTCTCGGGTCGTCCATCATTGCGTTTTGGGGAACTTGGCGTGGGTTCACGATTCTGCCGCTTTTAGTTCTGCCGACGCTGTATCCTTTGGGGATCACGTTTTTTTCATCGCTTCTTCCTGACCATTGGATCGTTCCTTTGCTTTTGGCCCTATGGTTTGGGATCTCGTTTTACTTTCTCCTCTTAGTAGAAAACATTTATGCTGTTTCCAGTATTCGCGCAATCCCACTTATCCGCGCGGCATTGCCGATTGGCGTTTTGTTTACCGTGGCTACCGCTTTTCTTTTGTTGACCACCATCTTTTCGATTCGCCAACAGGGGATTGTGAATGGTGTGCTGACTGTTTTGTTGGTGTTTCCTTTGAGTCTCCAGTCACTCTGGGCGGTGAAATTGGACGATGTGATTTCCGAACGCGTGATTATTCTTTCATTGGTCACCTCGCTCGTGATGGGGGAGATTGCCGGGTGGGCGAGTCTATTGCCTGGGCGGCCTTCCCTGCACGGGTTATTTTTGGCGGTGTTGTTTTACTGTGTGTTGTCGGTGGTACGGGAGGAGTTGGAAGGTGGTTTTTTGAAAAAGTCGTCGTTCGGGGAGTATGCGGTGGTTGGAGGGATCGCGACCATTGGATTTTTGTTTTTCTCGCTTGTGCCGACGCTGTAGAGGATGGATGCAGAAACAGGGGAGAGGGAGGTAGACAGAGACAGAAATAAAAAAAACCAAAGATAAAAAAACCCGAAGTCGTGAAAAAAACGTGAAAATTGCTCACTTTGATACAGAAAACTATAGGTTCATTTAAGTGCTTGCACTGAGGAGTACGATGACGAAGTGGATAACTTTTTTGTTCGTTCTAATTTTTTACTCACCTTCTTCCGTAGCCTTCTCCATAGAGTGAAGGATATAAAAAACCCCATCCTGGTATACCAGGAGTAGAAAGGGCTGGTGAGGCACCATTTTTCTATCTGGTGTACCAGATAGAAATTTGCATATTGGAGATGAGAGTGCTAAAGAGGGTTTTTATGAACATTCTGATGGGGTTTTATGGCACCATTGATTCAAAAAGAGGATGGAACTTCCCTCAAGATTGTTGTTCACTCAAGCACACACTTCTCTCGTGGTTTATGAGAAGAAATTTCATGTATCTACAATGTCGCACAAGCACTCATTGTCGTACAATGATTCTTATGCGACGAATAGAACGGTTGGGGCAGTGGGGGTGAAGATAGAAATGAATCCACGATATCAGCAGTACCCCTTCAAAAGGTATCATTCTTTACGCTGATAAAAACCATTATATTCCTCGTTTTTTTGTTGGAAAAAATATTATTCTTTTTGTTGTCAAATTTTCATCTCCCTTATTTATGTTTAGATTGTCTTGACAAGCCAATCGTGCCATTTGCAAGTGGCCTATCTACCCCACCAGTCCCCTCAAAAACCGTTTCAAAGGCCTTCCAGCGCCTCGTTTATGAGATCAGTGTTCCAATCGTGGGATCGAGGACGACTTTTTTGATATTTCCAGGTCCATACATATTAAACACAATAATCGGCAGTTTATTGTCCATGGCCAACGAAATGGCGGAATTGTCCATGACCGCGATATTTTCGTTTCTCAACGCATCGACATACGAGATCTGTTTCATGCGTGTCGCACCTGGAAATTTCTTCGGATCTTTATTATACACACCGTCGACAGAGGTTCCTTTCAGAAGCACATCACAGCCAATCTCGAGCGCGCGAAGAGCGCCCGCCATATCCGTGGTAAAAAACGGATTTCCGGTTCCGCCGCCGAAGATGACAATTTTGCCTTGTTCTATGTGGCGAATGGCGCGCCGCCGGATATATGGTTCTGCAACCCCTTTGATTTCAAGCGCGGTCAAAACCCTGGTAACCGCACCTTGTTTCTCAAGCGCGTCCTGAAGCGCCATGGCATTCATGACGGTTGCCAACATGCCCATGTAGTCACCGGTAGCACGGTCCAACCCATGCTCGGCCGCTGAAAGGCCGCGGAAGATATTCCCCGCGCCAACCGTGAGGGCGACTTCAACGTGGAGATGCTGGAGATCAATGATTTCCCCCGCGAGTTTCCTGGTAAATGCCGGGTCAATGCCGTACTGTCTTGACCCCAGGAATGCCTCTCCTGAGAGTTTCAATAACACGCGTTTAAATTTCGGCGCATCCATAGATTTCTCTTTAGTATACTAGAACAAGCAACAAATGCAAGTCCAGTTTCGTCGCACAATGTTGACAAATCTCCTGCTCACTCGTATGATGGTGGCAATGGTGAAAATCCTCCCTATTTCCTCGGTGCGGTCTGCTATATCACCAACAAAGAAAATCGTGTTTGTGACTGGCGTGTTTGATCTCCCCCACCCCGGACACTGGCACTTTCTCACATGCGCGAAAAAAGCCGGTGATATTCTTGTGGTTGGTGTGGAAAGTGATGAGATGGCAAGGGCCACGAAAGGTCCGGACCGGCCTTTGCTCACCCAAGAAGAACGGCTGGCGGCCGTCGCGTCATTTCACGCGGTGGATATTGTTGTCCCCTTGCCTTCTGTGCGGGAGAAGACCGACTATCAAGGGATTTGTTCCATGATTGGGGCATCGGTCCTCGCAGTCACCAGCGACGATCCATATCTTCTCGTCAAAACATCCATGATGCGGGCAATCGGGGGTGAGGTCCGCATTGTCACCGAGCGGATTTTTCCTTTTTCGACCTCGCTGCGTATTGCCGAAATTGATAGCCGGCCAGCCCATGCTTAAACAACATATCCAGGAATTTTTAGAGTCATTGGAGGTGGAAAAACACGCCTCTGTCCTGACGGTGCGCAATTACCGACATTACCTGGCGCGTTTCCTCTCGTTTGCGGGAAGTATTCCGACCGAAAAGATCGACGCCGATCTCATTCGTCGGTATCGGCTCTTTCTCGCCCGATTTGTGGATGAAAAAACCGGTCTTCCGTTAAAACACATCACGCAAAATTACTTCCTCATCTCCCTGCGTTCGTTTCTCCGCTGGTGCGCCCGGCGAGACATCCGTACCTACTCGCCAGAGAAGATTGAGCTTGGGAAACAACAGCGCCAGTCGATCCGTGTCTTAGAGAAGGATCAGTTGGAGTTTCTGCTTCGTTCTCCAGATGTGACAACGCTACCTGGGCTACGGGATCGGACGATTTTAGAAATGCTGTTTTCGACAGGTTTGCGGGTGGCGGAGCTTGTTGGTTTAAACCGCGATGGAGTCAATGTGCGGCGGCGCGAGTTCACCGTTGTTGGAAAAGGGAAAAAGGAGCGGTTAGTCTTTTTATCGGAACGCGCGGCGTACTGGATTGAAAAGTACATGCAAGCGAGAAAAGATCAGTTCAAGCCTCTCCTCCTTCGATTTCAAGGAGTAAAGAGCGGCGTTGCGGAAGGATCGTCAATGCGCTTGACGAGCCGGTCGGTCGAACGAATCGTGGAAAAATATCGCAAGCGGAGTCACGTGTCGGTGCCGGTGACCCCGCACACGCTCCGGCATTGTTTAGCCACGGATCTTTTAATGAATGGCGCAGATATCCGCTCGGTGCAGGAAATTTTGGGGCATGCAAATATCAGTAGTACCCAGATTTACACGCATGTGACGAACAAACGTCTCCGAGAAGTCCATGCCGCTTACCATTCCGGTGATCGAACATAGAAGAACATCGGTACATCTGGGCATATCAACATTATCAGGTTAGAGTGAAGAGTTGTGGGAAAAAGGATTGCTCTACTCTTTCTGGGACCCTCAGAAAATATACTTCACGTTGGTTCGGATCACGTAACTGAATGATGCGTGGCTCTGGAATATCGGTGGTTGGCATGTCCTGGAGGGCTCGTGCGGTCAGTCCAGCTGTTTCTGTAACCACAACGAATGTACGTAGCTGTTGCGTTTTTCCGTCCGCCGATTGCGTGATATTGATGCCTGTCTTTTGCCCCGCAACCAGGATTTCGCCTGATTGCACCTGAATGATTCTCTGCGCGATTAATTGCGGGGAAAGCCGCTGATGCGATGTAAGTGCAGGATATCCCACAGTCCATCCCAATGCACTCATGAGCATCTCGTCTACTCCGATGCGTCCAAGCATCCTCAACTGTGGCGCCTCTGGACTTTTCCCCAGGTTTGTGGAGATTTCCTTCGGAGACTCAAGGAGATAAAATTCGTAGAGTGCAGGGTTGGGGACGATCTCGACGTAGTACCTTACTTCCGGATTTTGACGATTCACAAAGAGGACAACCTGTGGTTTTGATGGATCTTTTCCCG
>JAUYPR010000027.1 GCA_030695785.1 bacterium | reverse complement strand
CTTCGGCATTCCCATGATCGGCCGTTATCATAACGTCGCCTCCAAGTTTAAAGACAACATCACCCACGATTTTCCCCACGCACTCATCCACGACTTCGACTGCCCGCATTGTCTGTGTGACGTCCCCGGTATGACCGACCATATCCGCATTGGCAAAATTCACGACCGTGAAACAATACGGCTTGGCGTTGAGCCTTTGAAGCAAGACGGACGTGATTTTCCGCGCCGACATTTCAGGTTTTTTGTCATAGGTCGCAACACTCGGGCTTGGAATAACTATCCGGTCCTCGCGGGGAAATGCATTTTCCCGTCCGCCATTGAAAAAGTATGTCACATGTGGATATTTCTCTGTTTCCGCAATATGCAGCTGGTTTTTTCCATGCACGGCTAAAACTTCAGCCAAAGGATGCAGCACATTCACTTGAGGAAAGGCGATGGCTGAAACATGAATGTGTCGTCCAATTTGTGTCAGCGTGACAAAAAACAAATCCTTGACAAACCGGTCGCGTTTGAATGTCTTTTTCTTCACGCTTTTTTCTGTGGGGACTGCGAAGCCTTCTTCGGAAATGATGGAATGCGTCGTAATGGTCTCAAAATGCGGCTCGACAAACGACATCGCGATTTGCCGTGCCCGGTCAGCCCTGAAGTTGAAAAAAATCATCCCGTCGTGGTCGCGCACTGATCCCTTGGGGTGGCCGTCGTTATCCACAATCATCGTGGGTGCAATAAACTCATCCGTCAGCCCGCGTTGGTATGCGCCCTCAATCGCCTGGTACGCGGCGTTTGCCGTTTCCCCCTCATGTCCGACCAGGGCATTGTATGCCCGCGCAGTGCGTTGCCAATGGTTGTCGCGATCCATGGCAAAATACCGGCCGCACACGCTTGCGATTTGTCCGACACCGATATCTTTGAGTTTTTCCTCAAGCTGGGCAACGTAGGCTAAAGCTGAGGTAGGCGCGGCATCCCGACCATCGGTAAACACATGGATATTGACGTCTCCACCTTTCAACCCGTGTGTTTTGGAAAACCAGAGAAGTGCGATCAGATGTTCCATCGAACTATGCACGGACCCGGGACCAACCAATCCCATAAGGTGCAGGACACTTTTGTGCCGCTTGACCTGTTTTATTGCACCAAGCAGTGCGGGATTTTTCAAAAATGAGCCGTCTGCAATGGCCAAATTAATGCGGGGGAAATCTTGCACCACAATTCTCCCGGCCCCAATATTCAAATGCCCCACCTCGCTGTTCCCGTCTTCCCCGCGGGGGAGGCCAACTGCTTCACCTGAGGCCTCCAACTCTCCGAGAGGATACTCTTTCCCGAGCGCGTGCATCGTGGGTGATGACGCGCGCGCAATCGCATTTCCCTCCCCTTTTGGCGCAATGCCCCATCCATCCAAAATGATCAACACGAACGGTTTCGTACTCACTTCCCCTCCACTGCCGCGGCAATGGCTAAAAGCCGGTTGTATTTTGCGACGCGCTCTCCACGGGCAGGCGCCCCGAATTTCGCGTAATTCGAGTCTATTCCAACGGCAAAATCGGCAATAAAGTCATCATTCGTTTCGCCTGACCGGTGCGACGTCACAATACGCCATTTTGCCTTTTGCGCATTGTAGACAACCTGAAGCGTTTCCGTGAGCGTCCCAATTTGGTTTGGTTTGATAATAATGGCGTTCGCTGCATTTTGGGCAACCGCTTGCTCCAAGTGTTTCATGTTCGTTACCAGAAAATCATCGCCGACAATCATGGTTGAAGAACCGAGCGCAACAGTAATTTCTTTCCAACCGTCAAAATCGTCTTCCGCAATGGGGTCTTCGAGTGAAAGCAAATGATACTGTTGGATGAGCTCTTGAAAATACCCCACCATGTCCGAACGGGAAAGAGGAGTCGTCCGGTCTTTAATCACATAGTCGTTCCCTTGATGAAAGTGCGATGCCGCCACATCTAAACCTAAAAAGACGTTCTCACCTAGCTTGTATTCCGTTGCCATAATGGCTTGGGTAATCACCTCCAGCGCGTCTGCATTGGTGAACAAATTCGGCGCAAACCCACCCTCATCCCCCACTGAATAAATAGCGTTCCGGTGCTTCAATACCTCTAAAAGGGCGTAGTAAATTTCCGCACCCATCTCGACCGTCTGCACATACGGGATGGAATGGCCTGGGACCACAAGAAATTCTTGAAAATCCAAATTGCCCGCACCATGCTTGCCGCCGTTGATGACATTAAACATTGGCGTAGGCATGGTAAACGGCGCGTTCATATCCCGCCCCAGCAGGGCGCGGATGTACTTGTACACAGGCAGACGGTATTGACGCGCCGCTGCTTTGCAGGCTGCAATGGAAACAGACAAAATAGAGTTTGCGCCGAGGTTCGATTTATCTGTTGTTGCATCAAGGTCAAGCATCGCCTTGTCAATCTGGGCTTGTTGCCCAGCTTCTTTCCCCATGATGACACCCGCGATCACGGTCGTGACCTTTTCCACGGCTTTTAAAACCCCAAGCCCGGCATAGCGGGTGGGGTCGCCGTCACGTAGCTGTTTCGCCTCGTCTTTTCCGGTGGAAATGCCAGTCGGCACCGAGGCAACACCATACTCGCCAGAATCCAGAACGACCGTTGTCTCAATGGTTGGGTGACCCCGCGAATCAAGAATCTCGCGTGCTTTCACCTGTGCAATTTTCGACATGATCTACCGGCTCCTTCTCACCAAGCGTTCTTCCGATGTCCGGATGATGCTTCGAACCGAATCGAGCGCGTCTGCAGTGACGGAAATGGAGGTAATACCCCATTCCACAAGTTTTGTTGCAAAGTCAGGGTAGGTGGAGGGCGCCTGCCCGCAGATGGATACCGTCACTTTTTGCTGTACGCATGTTCGAATGATTTTCTGAAGCGCCCACAACACCGCCTCATTTCGTTCATCAAACTCTGGTGCAACCTCGCTATTGTCGCGGTCGGTTCCCAAAATCAACATCGTCAGATCGTTACTGCCAATAGACACGCCATCAATACCCGTCGCGAGAAATTTGTCCAACAAAATCACGTTGCTTGGAATTTCCACCATCATCCAGAGCTTAAACGTTGGGCTCCGGCGCAAACCAAACGAACTCAACAGCTTTTTCACTTCGCAAAGCTCTTTGACTGTACGGATAAACGGGATCATCAGCCACAAATTATCGTATTTCTCGCGCACTCTTTTTATGGCATTGATCTCGAGCCGGAAGACGGATGGATCGTGAATGTACCGGTAGCACCCGCGGTAGCCAAGCATGGGATTTGGCTCAACCGGTTCGTACTGTTCTCCCCCTTTGAGATTGCGGTATTCATTTGTTTTGAAGTCAGTCGCCCTGTATACCACAGGACGGGGATGAAACGCCGCGACAAATATCTCCAGGCGTCTCGCAAGCTCCGCTGTAAACCACGCCCCTTTTTGTTCATGCAACAATTTCTTCGGGTGCACTCCCATCTCGGCAATCATGAATTCTGCACGCAAGAGCCCCACGCCGTCCACATTCATTTGGGAGACTTCCACCGCACGTTCCGGCTCGGCAAGATTCACGTAAACTTTTGTTGCAGTTTTGTCCATATATTCAACGCGTTTCTGGATGCTGACGGTCGGCATTGTTGCGGCTGAAGCTGTTTGTTTGCTCCGTCTTCCACCATCGTACACAACCCCTTCAGAACCATCCACCGTGATAAAGGCGTCGTTTTTTAAAACCTTTGTTGCCTGCTCGGTTCCAACAACCGCTGGGATGCCGAGTTCACGTGACACAATGGCGGCATGCGAGGTGCGGCCGCCTTTATCCGTCACCACAGCAACCGCCCGCCGCATAGCCGGGACAAAGTCAGGGTTGGTCATTTCCGTCACCAACACATCACCATGTTTGACACGATGCAGTTCGTGTGCGGAGTGAATGATACGGGTCGACCCGGTCACCATGCCTGGCGACGCGGGTGAGCCTTTCAATATGACCGCCCCATGTGTTACTTCTTTCTTTTGGTTTTGTTTCTCTCCACCAAGCGTGGTAATCGGCCGGGTTTGCACAATGAAGAATTGATGCCCATCCCACGCCCATTCGATATCTTGCGGGAAGTAGTAGTGTTTTTCTATCTTGACACCGATCTTGGCAAGATCAAGAATTTGTTCGTCAGTCAGTTTTGGATCGTCTCGCCGCTTTTCCGGCACCGGCTGCTCCTTTGTCACTGATCCTTTGCGGATCAACTGGACTTCCTGCTCAACATATTCTTTCTTTTTGATCGTGAACGACACCTTATCGATGTCGTAATGGTCGGGCGTCACTTGCCCTTGGACAATCATCTCCCCCAACCCCCAGACCGCCTCAATAACAACCATGTGTTTGTCTCCATTGATGGGGTCAACCGTAAACATCACCCCAGAAACCACACTTTGCACCATGGCCTGCACTGGAACGGCAATGCCGACCTTGAAATGGTTAAATTTCTTCTGCACGCGATAAAAAATAGCGCGCGGTTCAAACAGCGATGCCCATGCGTCGCGCACTGCTTTGACCACATTGTCTTCGCCAGAGATATTGAGGAACGTTGCCTGTTGGCCGGCAAATGAGGCGTCGGGGAGGTCCTCGGCAGTTGCGGACGAACGGACCGCAACCAGGCTTCCCGCACGCTGGCGCAGACGGCCGTAGGCATTTTTGATGGATGCTTCAATTTCTTCCGGGATTGGGGTGTTTGTTATGAGATCTTTGGCGCGGGAGGCAACCGTTTGCAATAGCGTTGAATCATCCACATCAATTCCGTCAAGCACCGCTTTGATTTTTGGGCGAAGGTTGGCTGAGTCAAGAAAATCGAAATACGTCCCCGCGGTCACAATGAAACCAGGAGGGACCGGAAGGCCAATGCCGGCCATTTCTCCCAAATTCGCGCCTTTGCCTCCAACCAACGGGATATCCTCTTTGGAGACTTCGCGGAACCAGACAATATGTTTTTGCATGGGCAGTGATGAAATGTCAAATTTCAAAATTCAAAGTTCAAATCTATCTTATCCTACTTCACCCGATCGGTCAATGGCGGCCAGAAGAAGCTCGAGATGAGTTGTCAAGGGGTACGCCGCCCTTCCTGTTTTTTGGTCACGGTCAATGCGTCGGCAGCGCGCGAGGAGGTGAACCAAGCCGCCTGTCGAAAATCCCTGCGCTTGTGTTCTTAACTTTCGTTCTTGCCAATCTTGCAGCGCAAGTTCCTGCTGGGTCTTTGCCGCAAGCAGCTGCAAGAGCCGGCTCGTCAGCTGGGGAAACAATCGTTCCGGCTGTTCATTTTCTCTGAGAAGTTGATGAAGCATCGTGACATTCTCCCGAAATTTTCCTGGACGTAGATTGTCCAACCAAGTAAAGATGATTTTTTTGAGTTTGAACGCGCGGATCTCAATATGTTTGGGAAGTTTTCGAAGGACGGTTGGGGGGAGGAATCGGGACTCCCAAAAAATGATTGTTGTGCTTTCTGCAAGTTCGGGCGGAAGTTTCTCCAAGATCTCAAATGCGGATTGTTCGAAAATCACCAGTCGTTTACGGCCAAAAAGGTCGCTTGTTTGAAAAAGGTTGACGAGATCTTCCTGCGTTGGTTCTTGCGGAGCGCGAACGACATCACCCTCCCATGTATCGATGAGACGCTGCAATTCCAGCCGTGACGCTTCTTCATCATCCCCGTGGAAAAGGGTGACCATGGCAC
>JAUYPR010000042.1 GCA_030695785.1 bacterium | reverse complement strand
CTGGCGATGCTGCAAACCCAAGAACTATTCGCTCAAAGACAAACGTCCACCAAACTAACCCGTCGACGGCTGTTTCGTTTTGCAACCAGCGGTACGACAGTCCTTGGAGGGGCGCTCACTGCAATGGTAGCCGGAGCAGGTCTCTCTGCTAAATCCGAAGGGATATCGGTGAAAACACTTGCGTTCAGTACTGGCAGCATGATTCTTCTCGCTGCATTTCTTGCCAATCTCTCCGACAAAACAGAACTCAAAATTAGAATGTCACTACAGAACATGCTCGTTGAACAACATCCAGCCATACGGCAAAATCTTTTGGGAGAAGAGGATTCTCTTCCTTCGGACAGGGGTTGGCAAGTCAAGGTCTTACGACGAGGCCAAATAAAACTGGCTGAAGGCGTAATACTCACTGAAGATAAATACTCAAGCACTCACTGGATAAAACTGGTCTCAACGATTGCAAATGGAGGAGGGGTCGTTTTTCAATCAAAAAATGAATCCCATAACAGTCTAGAAACAGACATCAGGCTCGCTGGTTTTGTTGACGAAGAAAGAGGTGCAATGACTGCACTGGTTATCAAAGCTGCTGGTACGTTTATTCCCTATCTCATACCAGCAAATGAGAATGCTCTCATTCTATTTAAAAATAGAAACGCAGGATACAAATTTGCTACCATGATCCAGCAAGCCCCAACAGATCCGCCATCGTTCGGCGTCACTGTTTTGGAGAAATAGCGTTCTTACATCTTAATCTCGACATTCACCCCGGCGGGGAGTTCGAGGTGCATGAGGGAATCAATGGTTTTTTGCGAGGGTTCGATAATATCGATAAGCCGCTTGTGCGTCCGCATCACAAAATGCTCGCGCGCGTCTTTGTCAGTGTGGGGAGAGGTTAAAACAGTAAAGCGTTCGTTTCTTGTGGGAAGCGGCATAGGACCGACTATTTTCGCGCCGGTGCGAAGAGCGGTATTAAAAATTTCCCGGCAGGTCGTATCGATAACCCGACTGTCATAGCTTTTTAATCGGATGCGGATCCTGCTGCGCGCCATATATATTCCGTTTCAAAGTGCAAAAATTTACGCAATGACTTTGCTGATCACACCAGCACCAACCGTGTGGCCACCTTCGCGAACCGCGAAGCGCACACCTTCTTCCAACGCAACCGGCACAATGAGCTCTGCCGTCATGGGGGTATTATCACCCGGCATGACCATTTCTGTCCCCTCCGGAAGCTTCACTTCACCTGTCACGTCCGTGGTTCGAATGTAAAACTGCGGGCGATATCCGGTGAAGAACGGCGTGTGGCGCCCACCTTCTTCTTTGGTCAAAATATACACTTGCGCTTCAAACTTGGTGTGCGGCTTCACTGACCCTGACTTTGCAAGGACTTGCCCGCGTTCCACATCTTCTTTTTCCACACCGCGGAGAAGAATCCCCACATTATCGCCAGCTTGCCCTTCGTCCAACTGCTTGCGAAACATCTCGACCCCGGTCACAACAGAGCTTTTCGTTTCATGCAAACCAACAATTTCGATCGTATCATTCACTTTCACGCGTCCGCGTTCAATGCGGCCGGTCACGACCGTTCCACGGCCCTTAATGGAAAAGACATCTTCAATTGGCATCAGGAATGGTTTATCCAGGTCGCGCACCGGGTCGGGGATATATTCATCCACTTTGGCCATGAGTTCCTCAATTTTCTTTTTATTCTCTTCATCGCCCTGCAGGGCCTTGAGCGCGGAACCACGGATAATAGGGACTTCGTCTCCTGGATATTGGTATTTGGTGAGCAGTTCACGAACTTCCATCTCCACCAAGTCCAAAAGTTCCGGGTCATCAACCATGTCAACTTTGTTCAAAAACACCACCATGGCAGGCACGTTCACCTGGCGTGCAAGCAGAATGTGTTCTCGGGTTTGCGGCATCGGGCCGTCTGGAGCGGAAACAACCAAGATCGCACCATCCATTTGCGCGGCGCCGGTGATCATGTTTTTGATGTAATCCGCATGTCCAGGAGCGTCAATGTGGGCATAGTGGCGTTTGTTGGTTTCGTATTCGACGTGAGTAATATTGATGGTGATGCCGCGGGCTTTTTCTTCAGGGGCCGCGTCAATTTGGTCGTATGCTCTAAATTCTGCCTGCCCTTTTTCCGACAACACCTTGGTGATGGCCGCCGTCAGGGTTGTTTTCCCGTGATCAACGTGGCCAATGGTTCCGATATTGACGTGTGGTTTCGTTCGTGTGAAAACTGCCATATAGAATCTCCCACGCCAATGGCGTGATGATTGTATTATAAACAATTAGTCAAACATTTGCAAGTGTCAAGTTTCTCCCTTTGAGGTCACGATAATTTTATTTGCAATATTTGTTGGCACCTGTTCATAATGGCTCGGAATCGCAACATATGCGGCCCGACCTTGCGTCATACTCCGTAGGATAGTCGCATAACCTGGAATTTCCGCCAGCGGCACGAGCGCGGTGATGCGGACTGCCGACCGCGCTTTTTCTGATCCGAGAATTTGCGCGCGCTTCGCAGAAAGGTCGCCAATGACATCCCCCATGAATTCTTCCGGCGTTGTCACTTCAACCTTCATGATCGGTTCCAACAGAACCGGGTCTGCTTTTTTCACTGCATCAGCAAGCGCCATGGATCCGGCAATTTTGAAGGCAATTTCCGAGGAATCAACATCGTGGTACGTTCCGTCCACCACCGCGACCGTCATATCCACCATTGGGAATCCGGCAACGACACCACCTTCCATGGCTTCTTTGACTCCTTTTTCAATGGCTGGAATAAACTCGCGGGGAATCGAACCGCCGACCACCTTGTTTTTCCATTCATACCCTTCCCCCCGACCTTTTGGCTCAATGCGCAGAAAGCAGTGTCCGTATTGCCCACGGCCGCCTGACTGACGAATATACTTTCCTTCCCCGACGGCGAGTTTCGTAATCGTCTCTTTGTATGCAACTTGGGGTTTTCCAACATCTGTCTGAACGCTAAATTCATCGTGCATGCGGCGCACCAGCACTTCCAATTGGAGTTCTCCCATACCGGAAATAATCGTTTGCCCGGTTTCATGGTCAACTTTAATACGAAATGTTGGGTCTTCATCGGACAGCCGCTTGAGGGCAATCCCCATTTTTTCTTGATCGGCTTTGGTTTTTGGCTCAATGGCAAGCGAAATGACAGGGTCGGAAAAGGTAATGCCTTCCAGGATAATTGGGTTTGCGTCATCACACATCGTGTCCCCGGTGGTTGTGTTTTGCAATCCAACCACGGCGACGATCTCTCCGGCATACGCTTCGTCAACTTCTTCCCGTTTGTCTGCGTGCATCAACACCACACGTCCAACGCGTTCTTTTTCGTTTTTGATCGCATTCAAAACATACGACCCGCTTTTCAGCGTCCCCGAATAAATGCGGACATACGTGAGTTTTCCAACGTGCGGGTCCACTTGAATTTTGAAGGCAAGCCCGGAAAATGGTGCCAACTTTTCTGTCGAGCGTGTTTCTTCTTCCCCGGTTTTTGGATTCGTCCCGACCACCGGCGGAAGATCCATTGGTGACGGGAGCAGTTCGACCACCGCATCCAACAAAGGCTGGACGCCCTTGTTGCGCAAACTTGATCCAGCAAGGACCGGCACAATTTTGTAGTGAATGACTGCTGTTCGAAGCGCAATTTTGAGTTCTTTTTCAGAAATTTCTTGATTATTGAGGTATTTTCCCAACAGAACATCGTCGGTTTCAGTTATTTTCTCAACCAGCGTGTGCCGAGCCGCTTCAACCGTATCTTTCATGTCTGCTGGAACATCAGCCGTCTCAAACGATTGACCGGTCTCATCGTCTGTCCAAATGAATGCTTTGCGCGATAAAAGGTCGACGACTCCTTTAAAGGTCTCTTCTTTCCCAATCGGAATATTGTAGGGTATGGCTGGCGCGCCAAGGCGTTCGTGAATACTTTTGACCGTCCCTGCAAAGTCCGCGCCAAGTTTGTCCATTTTGTTCACAAAACAAACCCGTGGCACATGGTATTTATCCGCCTGCCGCCAGACAGTTTCCGACTGCGACTGCACCCCTTCTTCCGCATCCAACACCGTGACCCCGCCGTCGAGGACACGCAATGACCGCTCGACTTCGGCGGTAAAATCCACATGCCCAGGGGTATCGATGATGTTGATGCGGGTATCTTTCCAAAACGTGGTGATGGCGGCGGAAACAATGGTGATGCCGCGCTCGCGCTCCTGGTCCATCCAATCGGTGACCGTGGTTCCTTCATCAATATCCCCAAGCTTGTAGGTTTTCCCGGTGTAAAACAAAATCCGCTCGGTGGTCGTCGTTTTTCCCGCGTCAATATGCGCAATAATGCCGATGTTGCGGACTCGGTCCAACGGATAATCTCGTTTGGTCGTGATCTTTTGCCCAGGCATAGATGTTCTGTGTTATCGGATGACAAAAAGGCCTCCCGCCTGGAAGGCCGAAGGCTATCATCCAACGAAAACTAACTCTATTGTACCTGGGAAGTAGGGCTGCTGTCAATCGCTTGACAGATCGATGTTGGCGTGTACAATCCATGCTATGAGACGACGGAGTGCCGAGCAGGAACCGAATTGGCGAGATGATCACTATTCAAATAGAGGCGGACACGTCGCTCGATCGGAATTTTGGCAACGATTGCGGGATCTCTTTCCACAAGATGTGTATCCTCCAAAAATTTCGCTCGAGGAAGTAGTTCGAATTCGTCGGCAAATGTTCCGCTCCCCCCGCGACGGGCGGTAAGGATGGTAAGGTACAAATATACCAGTAAGTAATTGGTTCATCAGTACGAAAAAGGCTCACCAGCGGAAATGGGCGAAGGCGCGATTGGCTTCTGCCATGCGGTGGACATCATCACGCTTTTTCATTGCCGTGCCTTGGTTTTGTGCCGCATCCAATAACTCGGCCGCGAGTTTTGCCTGCATGGTTTTATACTGACTATTCGGCCGCGAGCTCGCGGCTTGCAAAATCCAGCGAATCGCCAATGCCTCCCGCCGGTCACCACGCACTTCCATGGGCACTTGATACGACGCACCGCCCACGCGCCTGGGGCGCACCTCCATTTGCGGGGCAACGTGTTGAATCGCAGTCTCCAAAACCTCGACAGGATTTTTCTTCTCACGCTCTTTGAGTGTCTCCAGCACACCATACAAAATATGCCGCGCGACCGACTTTTTCCCACTCCGCATGAGCCGGTTGATGAAGCGGGTAACCAGCCGGCTTTTGTATACCGGATCATCTTCTATTGCACGTTTTCGGATAAGGTGTGTTCCACGCGGCATATATTTACGCGGTTCCTTTCGCGGCAGTTTTTGTTCTACCTTCGGCTTTGGTTCCATACAAACTGCGTCCTTGTTTTCTGTTCACCACACCAGTCGCATCCAGCTTGCCGCGGACAATATGGTATTTCACTCCAGGCAAATCCCTCACGCGGCCGCCTCGAACCAACACGACCGAATGTTCCGCAAGTTCATGTCCAATACCGGGAATGTAGGCCGTTACTTCCATACGGTTGGATAACCGCACCCGCGCGACTTTCCGTAGCGCAGAGTTTGGTTTTTTCGGCGTCATGGTTTTCACCACCGTACACACGCCTCGCTTGAACGGTGCAAACAGCATGGATGTTTTGTATGTCCGCGCGTTATACACACGACGCAGCGCTCCTGCGTGCACTTTTTTCCCCTTTGCCGAGCGTCCTTTTCGAATGAGCTGTTGAATCGTTGGCATAGACGTTATTGTATCACGCGTCCCCAGATTCGGGCTGGAAATATCCTTCTTGACCGAGGTTCAGAATTGCCTCTTCGATAACCGCTCGCTCAGGGTCAGTTGGAATCAACCGACCGATGATTACGTTTTCTTTGAGACCCAACAAACGATCGACGCGCCCCGTCACACTAGAATCAGTAAGCACATTTGAGGTTTCTTGGAACGACGCGGCGGAAAGGAATGACTCGGTAAACAAAGACGCTCTTGTAATACCAAGAATGGTGAGTTTTGCAATGGCTTTCTTCCCGCCAGTCGTCGATGCTCGTTCATTTTCCTGCTCAAAGCGGTACCGGTCCACTAATTCTCCGGGAAGCATGGTGGTATCGCCCACTTTTTCAATGCGCACCTTGTCGCACATTTTGCGCACAATCACTTCAAAGTGCCGATCGTTAATATGCACACCCTGCGACTCATACACTTCTTGCGCGCCGTCAATAATATATTGCTGCGCCGGGCGCAGCCCTTGCACATTCAAAATTTCTTTCACATCCACGTGTCCGGCTGCCAACGGTTGTCCAGGAACCACCAAATCGCCGGTTTTCATGGTCACCTCTAACGTGGGCGGCAAAAGATAGGTACGGATGTCTTCTTTTTCTCCAGATGTGCTCTCTGTTGTCGGCTTGATGGTGATTTGTGTTCCGTCTGCGACGTCGGAAACGTCAACGCGACCCTGCATATCCGCAATCGGCACCGACACTTTCGGCACGCGGACTTCGAACAATTCCTCCACGCGTGGTAACCCTTGCGTGATGTCCATCCCGACAATGCCGCCCAAATGGAACGTCCGCATGGTCAATTGTGTCCCCGGTTCACCGATGGACTGCGCGGCAACAACACCTACCGGTGTACCGACTTCAACCAATTTCTTTGTCGAGAGATCCATGCCGTAACACTGCGCGCACATACCATAGCGCAGCGTACACATGAGCGGCGTTCGAACCTCAATGGTTTCGATATTCGCGTCCTCTAATAGCTGCAACGTTCGATCGTCAACCAACGCACCTGCCGGCAGGATCACTTTCCCGTTCTTTTTGTCTTTCACCGGACTCAAAACCACACGGCCCAGTGCACGGTCGCCGAACGACCGGCGGCGCGGATCGTCCGGCCGAATGGTTATACCTTCTTTTGTCTCGCAGTCGTCTTTCCGGATAATCACATCATGCGCGACATCCACCAACCGCCGCGTCAGATATCCTGCTTCCGCGGTCTTCAGCGCCTTATCCGCAAGTCCCTTGCGCGCACCACGAGAGGAGGTAAAATATTCAAAGACCGATAACCCTTCACGGTAATTCGACTTTGTCGGCAATTCCACAATGTGGCCGGTCGGATCGGACACAAGCCCACGCATTCCAGCCAGTTGTTTAATCTGATCTCCGGTCGCGCGCGTTCCACCGGAGTCGATAATCGTACGGACCGCGTTGTCTTTTTCAAAATTCGCCCACGTGAGCTCGGCCAACCGATCGGTCGTCTCAATCCAAATTTCATTCGACAACCGCCCTTGCTCTTCTTTTGTAATCAACCCACGGCGAAGATTGCGTTCAATGTCGGAAGCCCTTTTATCCGCCTCGGCAATAATCTCGGCTTTCTTTGGATAAATGCGGATGTCCGATACCGCGACCGATAACCCGGCTTCGGTGGCAGACTCAAATCCCAATGATTTGAGTCCGTCAATAAGGAGAATCACGTCATCGTGCGGACACAAACGCAGCGCTTGCGTGATAAGAACACGGATCGTTTCTGCCTTCACCGGAGCATTGATAAAATCAATGCCCGTAGGCAAAACCTCATTAAAGATAATGCGGCCAACCGTGGTTTCCATCATACCCTTTGCCTCGTCAGAAAAGACCTTGATCCGCTGTTTGCGGTTGATGATCCCGATTTGGGAAGCGGCAATCGCTTCATCGAATGAGCCGAAGATCGTCTTGGCAACAGGCACGGTGTCGTCAATGGTCGTGAGGTAGTAACACCCAAGCGCCATTTCTTTGTTTGGAATCGTGATCGGCGAACCGTCGGCCGGACGTAAAAGGTTATTGACCGCAAGCATCCGCTCGATTGTTTCTTCCTGCGCGAGCTTGGAGAGTGGAACATGCACCGCCATCTGGTCGCCGTCGAAGTCGGCATTGTACCCCGCGCACACACACGGATGAATGCGAATCGCATTGCCTTCAATCAACACCGGGTAAAACGCTTGAAATCCAAGCTTGTGCAGAGTCGGTGCGCGGTTCAAAAGAATCGGGTGAGCAGCCGTAATTTCTTCAAGAATATCCCACACTTCAGGACTTCGGTGTTCCAACACGTGCTTCGCGCTCTTCACATTCGGCGCATAGCCTTGGGAAATAAGTTCCCGCAAAACGAACGGCTTGAACATCTCAAGCGCCATCTCTTTTGGCAGCCCCGCCTGATGCAGTTTGAGCTCCGGCCCGACCACGATAACCGAACGGCCCGAATAGTCAACGCGCTTGCCAAGAAGATTTTGGAGGAATCGTCCTTGCTTCCCACGCAGCATGTCCGAAAGCGAACGTAAACGCGTGGTCAGCCTGGTATTGGGTCGGTGCGAAGAATCAATCAACGCGTCCACCGATTCTTGCAGCATGCGCTTTTCGTTCCGCAAAATAATTTCCGGCGCGCCTAAATCCATCAGGCGCTTCAAACGGTTATTCCGGTTAATCACGCGGCGATACAAGTCATTTAAGTCAGAGGTGGCAAACCGGCCGCCGGAAAGCTGAACCATGGGCCGAAGATCCGGTGGGAGGATCGGCAAAATTTGCAAAACCATCCATGTCGGTGAAATATTTGCATGCCGCATACCTTCAACCAATCGAAGCCGTTTCGTCAGTTTGATATGCCGGGCACCCGACGCTCCGGCAAGTTCTTCCCGAAGTTGTTCGGAAAGCTCCGTCAGGTTAATCTTCGACAAAACGTCGTTCATTGCTTCCCCGCCCATCTTGACGGTGAAAAAGTCCACCGCGTCGTATTCATGCAGTTTGTCGTATTCTTCCTCGGACAAAAAGGTTTGCCCGTCAATATCTTCGACCATTTGGCCAACGGTTTTATAAATTTCTTCAGCTCGACTTTGCTCCACCACCAACCGCTCGCGGAGCAGCTGGACTTGCTGGCGCATCTTCAAACGAACACTGTCCACGCGTAAGTGCACATCATCTCTCGCTTTTTCCGCTTTTTTTATCTGCTCCATCTCTTCTTTCGCGCGTTCTTCTTCTGCCTTTATTGTTTCCCCAACATCACGACGCAACTGATCCTTACGCTTTTCTGAAGCGTCCTCAAGACGCGCGTGTGTGGCTTTTTTGACCCCCTCATCCACATGCGTCACGAGATACTGAGCAAAGTAAATGACAGATTCAAGCTGGCGCGGCGACATATCCAGTAACAACGAGAGTTTGGTGGGGGCGCCGCGGAAAAACCATGCATGCACCACGGGCGATGCAAGGGTCAGATGCCCCATACGTTCTCGACGCACTTTGGATTGCGTGACCTCCACACCGCACTTATCGCAAATGACACCGCGGTACCGAATGCGTTTATATTTTCCGCAGTAACACTCCCAGTCTTTGGTCGGTCCGAAGATGCTTTCCGAAAAAAGCCCATCTTTTTCCGGCTTGAGCGTCCGGTAGTTAATCGTTTCGGCCTTGGTCACTTCTCCGTGCGACCACCCCTTGATATCCTCTGGGGATGCAAGGATCAGGCGTAAGCCGTCAAATTCGGTCAGGTCGGTGGTCATGGTTTTTTCTCCGTCTCAACAATGTCACCGGAAACTTCAGTTTTATTCGCTTCTTCAATCACTTCACTTGCTTCTTTCACCGCAGTTTCCACGATGCCTTCTGCTTTCTTCCGTTTGGCCAAAATCGCGTCCACACGAATCGACAAGCTATTAAGCTCTTTCACTAAAACCTTGAATGACTCTGGCACTAACGCCTGCGGAATATCCGCACCCTTCACAATTGCTTCAAACGCTTTGGAGCGACCCACGACATCATCGCTTTTAATGGTTAACATCTCCTGCAGCACGTGCGCAGCTCGGTGTGATTCGAGCGCCCACACTTCCATTTCTCCAAGCCGTTGTCCACCCATTTGCGCTTTTCCGCCTAATGGCTGCTGCGTGACGAGCGAATACGGACCGGTAGAACGCGCATGGGTTTTGTCTTCCACCATGTGAATGAGCTTCATAATATAGGCAATCCCCACGACCACTTCCTGATCAAACCGGTTACCAGTGCGCCCATCGTACAGAACCATTTTGCCGCTTTCAGGAAGTCCGGCCTTGCGAAGTTCCGTACGTATATCGTCTTCCGTGACGGATTCAAAAACCGGAAGTGCATATCGAATATTCAGTTTGTATGCAGCCAGTCCCAAATGCGCTTCCAAAAGCTGCCCTAAATTCATCCGGGCAAGAACCGACAGAGGCGAAATCACAATATCCATCGGCATCCCATCTGCAGTGTGCGGCATGTCGGCCTGGGGAACAATCTTTGAGATAATCCCTTTGTTTCCGTGGCGGCCAGCAAGTTTGTCTCCAACCGTCACTTTGCGCATTTGCGCAACTTTCACCTTCATGAGTTGATTCGTCCCTGGTTCAAGCTCATCCCCTTTTTCCCGCGAGAGAATTTTGACGTCCACCACTGTCCCACGCTCACCGTGCGGCATGCGCAAACTCGTGTCGCGTACTTCCCGCGCCTTTTCACCAAAGATCGCATGGAGCAACCGCTCTTCTGCCGTAAGTTCTGTTTCACCCTTCGGGGCAATTTTCCCCACAAGAATATCGTTCGGGCCAACATTGGCGCCGATCACCACGATGCCGTTTTCATCCAAATTTGCCAAATCTTCCTCGCCGACATTGGGAATGTCGCGCGTGGTTTCTTCAGGACCAAGTTTGGTATCCACCACGGCGGTTTCATATTCCTCAATGTGAATCGAGGAAAGCGCATCCTCACGCACCAACCGATCTGAAATTACAATCGCGTCTTCATACCCAAGCCCATCAAAACTCATGTACGCAATGAGGAGATTCTGCCCCAACGCCAACTCTCCACCGTCAGACGCCGGGCCGTCAACTAATAAATCTCCACGCTCGACTTTGTCGCCGATGCCAACCGCCCGCGTTTGGGAATAGCATGTACTTTGCGGTGTACGGACAAATTTCTGAATCGGATAAGTTTTCCGCCCATCATTTGTTTTCACCACCACCTTCGTACTATCTGCCTCCTCCACAACTCCAGGAGTATCATTATAAAAAACGCGTCCCATGCTTTGCGACACGGTCCGTTCCATATCGGTCCCAATAAATGGCGCGGAGGGCTGCAACAAGGGCACCGCTTGACACTGCATATGTGTGCTCATCAATGCCCTATTTGCTTCATCATGCGCAAGGAATGGAATGAGCGATGCAGAGGTACCCACAATTTGCCGGGGGCTGACGTCCATCATGGTGACAACACTCACGGGCGCGGTAAAGAATGTTCCGTTGTGACGAACCGGAACACGTTCGTCCAATAAAAAGCCGTTTTTGTCCATGGAAACTTCTGCGTGTGTGATGGTCGCCTTTTCCTCATCGTCTGCAGTTAGGTACACAATGTCATGCAAAACGTTCATCTTCCCATTGCGGGTGTTTTTGACCACCTTACGATACGGCGTTTCTAAAAAGCCATAGTCGTTGATGCGCGCAAACAGTGCCAGATAGGTCACCAAGCCGATATTCGGCCCTTCGGGTGATCGAATCGGACAAATCCGCCCATATTGCGAATGATTAATGTCGCGGATGGAAAACGACGCGCGCTCCCGCGTAATCCCGCCCGTCCCCATCACAGACAAACGGCGGATGTTGTCGATTTCCGAAAGCGGATTCGTTTGGTCTAAAATGGCCGAAAGTTGGCTTTGGCGGAAAAATTCATTGAGCGCGGCAATAATGGGCCGTGCATTGACAAGCTGTCCCGGCGTCATTTCTTCTTCGGGTGAAAGCATGCTCATACGCTCGCGAATCGCGCGCTCGAGCCGTAACAGCCCAACACGGAGCGCGTTTTGCTGCACCAACTCGCCCACGCGCCGTACACAGCGATTGGCCAAATGGTCAATATCATCCACGCGGCCCATCCCCCGCTGCACAGAAAATAACAACTTGAGGGTTGCCAAGACATCATCTTTTGTTATCACCCAGTAGTCACGGATATTTGGAAGATTTGTGCCTAAACGCTTATTCATTTTGTACCGCCCCGTTCGCCCAAGCGTATAGCGGCGTGGATCAAAAAACATCGTACGCAACATCACCCGTGCATTTTCCAAAACGACCGGGTCGCCAGGGCGAAGTTTTTTGTAGAGCTCGAGCAGTGCTTCGTCTTGCGACGTGGTGGGGTCTTTTTCGATCGTCTTTTCCAACAACGGCAAGGCGTCCGGGGTATCTGCAAACGCTTTCAAAATCTCTTCATTCGTGCCCAGCCCAATCGCACGCAAAAAGACAGTTGCCGGAAATTTGCGCCGACGGTCAATCCGCACTGTGACAGTGCCGTTTCGTGCGATATGAAATTCAAGCCATGAACCACGCAGCGGGCGTACTTCTGCAAAATGCAGCGTTTGGCCGGTGGTCGTGTCAACCTCACCGAGAATATAGACTCCAGGCGCACGGACAATTTGGTTGACCACCGCGCGTTCAATGCCATTAATAATGAATGTTCCCCGCTCAGTCATGAGGGGAAAATCGCCAAGAAAAACCGTTTGCCGCATCTTTTTCTCTGCGCGGATATTTTCTAAGAGCGCTTCGGCATGCAACGGCGCGTCGAAGTTTAACCCCTTGTCTATCGCTTCCTCGGCAGTATGCTTGGCGCGTCCGAGTTCTGGCTTTTCGATGGTCAATCGCCAATTTTTTCCGGTGAAATCTTCAATAGGCGAAATTTCTTCAAGCGACTCAAATAAACCTTCTTTTAAAAACCATGTGTAAGAATCTTTTTGCAATTGATTGAGGTTGAGCGGAGGAAGCTCGTTTGTTTGTTCATGAAAAGAATGGCGTGAGATGAGGGAAGCCATAGGTTGTTAGATTCAAAAGCAGAGATTCCGCACTCGACGACAAAAGAAGGCGTACAACAACGTACGCCGCTTTTATCGCAGGAAACTAATGTTAGTTATAGCAGAGATACAACATGTTTGTCAAGTCGTCGGTATATATTGTATTCATATACCAATCTTATTTTTGTTTACTTCATGCTCTTCGTTCGTGGTTGCGTAGTAAATATTTCCGTCGCGGTCGTGAATGTAATAGAGATAATCGGTCTCCTGTGGATACACTGCCGCGGTGAGCGCGGATAGCCCGGGGTTGCAAATCGGTGCGGGCGGAAGACCGATGTGCCGGTAGGTGTTGTAGGGTGAATCGACCTGTAGGTCATCGGTCGTGAGATCTTGCTTCCACCACGGCGATTTCTGCTCTTGATCTTGGTACCCTAACGCATACTGCACTGTCGCGTCTACTTGCAATGGCATCCTCAAAGCAAGCCTGTTTTGCAAAATCCCAGCAACAATGGCGCGGTCTGGATCTTTGTGCGCTTCGCGCTCAACGAGCGACGCGAGGATGACCACATCTTCCACTGTTCGTCCTTGCGCTCGAAGTACTTCGCGCATCTTTACACTCAAACGGGTCTCAAATTCTGCTTTCAAACGAGCCGCAATTGTCGCGGCAGACACGTCACGTGGAAAGAGATAGGTGTCGGGGAACATATAGCCTTCTTCGGAAACGAGTTGAAAGTCCGACGGAGATAGTCCAAACACACGTTCAACTTCCTCCGCGAACTCTTCCACCCGCCACCCTTCAATAAGGGTCACCCAAATATCCAGTTGTCCATGTTGCAGTTCGCGTACAAGATCTGTAAGAGGCATGTTTGGTCGAAGCCGAAAGTCGCCCGCTTGAATTTTTTGTCCGACGCCGGAAAAGCGGAGATAGAGCCGAAATGCCGTCGGACTTTTAATCAGTCCTTCTTTATAGAGCCGTTGTCCGACCGATTGAATCGCCTCACCTTCTTGAATGACAAAAATTTTCTGCGCGTCTGTTGCCGAGGGCGATTGCAGTGCACCCTGCCACCAGCGCCATGCAAGAAAACACGCGACAAGTATTATTAAAAAAAGCGCAGGTGGAGTGAGAAAAATGGCCTTCTTCATCATGTTTGACGATTGTATACTCATTGAACTCGAGTTTGCAACTCTCGTTCAATAATTATGTATCCAAAATAGTTATTTACAGTGCAAATTGAAGTATTTTGGATATAACATGAATCCCGTCTATGCAGACGGTAGACTCATGACGCTCTTGCGGTATCCAAATACGATTGGAGGATCAAGCCTGCGGCGACGGCATCTTCGCGGGTATGCCGCCGTTTCTGCGATGCTCCAGATTCGATCAATAGACGCGCTGCGTTTTTCGTCGTCAATGTCTCATCCCAAAGAATCACACGGATAGACAACACGCGCTTTATCCTTTCAGCGATGTGTTTCACCGCACGTTCTAACGGCCCCGCGGGAAGCCCTATTATAATAGTATCTACCTTGTCTGCCTCAACCAGCCCTTTCAGACGCAACAAAAGATCGTCATCGCTCGCCACTGACCACGTGGTGAGGGGAGATGCGAGTTTGCCTTCTGACAACGCCAGCCCAATCTTGCGCCGACCATAATCAAGCCCCAGGTATACCATCGTCACTCTCCGGAATTTCCTCCGTCAACCGTCCAATCACCACGAGCCGCTTCAAATTCAACCCGGGCGGCACACACGTCATCAGCGAAACAAACCTTCCCGTCGGATCCGGCGGGAGCAATACCGATATATCGTTCGGATCAACCACAATTTTTTTGACAACCGTGTATGTATACCGAAGGCCATTCATGGTGAGCGAAATCTCCTCTCCCAGCTTGATGGATGGGAGGGTGGAGAAGATGGTTTTGTAGTCTTTGGGATTAAAAAACTGCGGCAGGACCGAATGGCCAGAAATAAACACATTTCCCCTTTCTCCAGGAAGTCCGGTGCCGGGAAAGTGGCCGAGGTTTTTTTCAAACTCCTGGCTGTTCGTTCCAACCACTGCGTCTTTAAGGCCAAGCGACGGCACATCCAACGTGAAGGTCGGTGGCGCTAAAACTGCAGTATGCGCATCAGTGACAAACGCCGGAAAACCATCGGAGGTTCGAACCACACGCACATTGACGAGTGTCGACCCGGTCGTAGACACACCTAAAACATCCCCGGTGACCGGACGCATATACCGGCTGCTTGGAAAAGCAGTCAGAAGAAGGGCATAACTTCCAACCGTTGACCAGCCGACATAGCCCAAAAGAAACATGCCCATCAAAACCGACAAGAGTGAGAAAAATGCGATTGGCCTCCACTTTGTTTTGGGAAGCGGAAGGTCTTTTTGATAGGCATACGCGAATAATGTTCGGGTCATGGTGTATTGTTTGCGCTCATCGTTTGCGCTCAATGGTAATCCGGTCTTCACGCCGCGGCAGGGTGGCAATCCAATCGGGAAACTTCGGCCACAAATCAATGGATACATCCAAAACGTTTGGCTCGCGTTTGAGGACGTCGAGCGCATCCCTCGAACGTTTCCCTGCAATGCGATCCACCACGGCTTTTTTGTCAATATGGGGCAAAAGGTGGGTTTCGAAAAAGACACGGAGAATCATGCTCCCATTATTCTCCACCGTCTCAACATCAATCTGTGTCTGTGTTTCCTCAGGAACGAGTTCAAATCCCGCGGGAACAGCGTCCTGCACTGATCGCGCAAGCAAGGTGTCCAAATCGCTTTTTCGATACACCACTGCCGCAACTTCAACATCTGCCAATCCGCCTAACTCACCGGCTTCTTCCCCCACATCGAAGTCATTCGTCATAGATAAAATGGTCGTCTGCACCGCCTTATCGACAAATACTGCGTCTGCGGGAAGATCCGCACGCAGTTTTTCTTGGGCGCGGCGGATGATGGAGGCAAGAATAGTTCCACGCAGTTTTTCTTGATCTTCGAGAGTCACACTCGCAACCTCATGCGACGCACCCCCAGTCAACGCACCTTTTGCTTTTGCTTTCAACACATCTAGCGAAAACCCGGCAACAGAAAATTCCGTGGATACAGCAAGATTACCTTCGACTCCAATGTTCAGAGCCTCGATCGTTACATCCACACTTCCAGGAGTACTAATCGTTCGTTCCTGACTATCGACTGTGGAGCTTTGCGAAGCAATCGTCACATCGTCTTTCAACACAAAGCTCAAACCGCTCCCCTGTGCCGTCAGCTCTGTTCCACCAGACAACCGACGCACGACCGGCGATTTATTAAACAGCGCTATTGCCCCTGTTGCCTTTTCACCAACCGTCGTCTTTCCAGTCGTTTTCACCGAACCGCGTTCTTTTTCTTGCACAACACGCCTCTCTCCGGGAATGGTTTGGGTGTCTGTTTGGACTTCAGTCACATCTGGATCAACCTTCATCTTGGCTTCGCGTTCCAACCGCTCGGTTTTCAAAACAAAGGTCACGGTTGCGCGGGGTAAAAACCACAACAGTAAAAAAAGGCTGGTCAGGAACCCAATCACGCAGACGGCAATGCCTGCAAACACGAATGACATGGTGGAAAACCGCAACCCAGAAAGATTCGCTGATGCCCGACGGAACATCGCTGGAACGAAGCTGGGGATGGATGGCCGGTGGATGTTTGGCAAAGGCGACCAGCGTGGAGCAGGGGTATGGACGATATGCTCCTCAGGCAGTGCGTGTTCGGGTTCTGATGCAATATCTTTCCCGCGCACAAATCCAAATGGCGAGGTTTTTTCTTGTGTTTCTTCCATACGTGAAGCCTGTGGTGTTTCTCCGCCTGCGGCCGCAACCAGCGCGTCCACCAAATCGCGGTCGGAAAGGAGAGTCAGCTTTGGAAAATGCAAAAATGCCGGTAGCCGCTGCAGCCATGGATACGCCAATAGGTCTTCTTGAATCTCATGCACATGTTCACCGCCGAAGAGCAAGAGACGCGACGGAAGATGGTCCCGGCACCCAATGGCGCGGATGGCGTTTTCAACCGCCTGTCCAACGTGCTCATGCACCTGTTCAGACGCCGTCCCGACTATCCGGCCTGTTTGAACAATCCCAACGTGGACATCTTGGGTATCAACGCCAACCAAAATAGCGGTTGGCGGCACACTTTCGCGGATTTTCAAAAGATGCGCCAGGGCTTGCACCAAAGGCACAAAGGCAATGGGCTTGAGTTCCAACTCGCGTGAAAGTTCGCGCAGCCGGTTGGCATACGTCGTATCCAAATCTCCATCCTCGACCCACGCGTCCAACACGCCAAACACCACTTCTTCCACGTCGCGGCCCGAAGCTTCCACTGCCGCATCAATCGCACCGCCAGCGGCTTCGGTGAGTATATCGAGGGATTCAAACGGCTTTTTGCCCATTCCATGCACCTCGGGTTTTCCTCCAGGAGTTTCTGACCAAACAGCGGCAAGAACATGATGCGGAAGAAAAATGAGGATGAGCCGAGCAGACTGGGAGGCTTCAGGCTCTTTCTTGAATCCAGAAAATAGTGCGGGCAAGTTCATGGGCAAATTTCCCGATACACCGTCGAGCTTGCTCTATAGTATCAGGAACGTAAAGGGAAGGCAAGGGGAGGAAATAGGGTTATAAACTCCTTGCTATAATTCTCTTATGTTATATCTTATTGGTGGTGTTCCACGAGTTGGAAAAAGCACCCTAGCTGAGCTTATTCTAGAAAGAAAGAGAATTGCGTACGTTGATACTGATTGGATTATCCGTATGTTTATGTATGCAGCACCTCAACTTGGAGTAAAAGTTTATACAGAACTTAATGAACATGAATTTAGAAATAAGGCTATAAATTTCTACCCATTCTTATACCAGTTTGTTAAGTACAATCAACCAGTTGTAGAAAAGTATGTTATAGAGGGGGACAGTTTTCTTCCGGAACATATTTCAGCTTTGCAAGAAGATTTTCGTGTACGAGCTTGTTTTTTAGGCACATCAAACTTACAACCAGAAATACTGTTAAATAATCCAAGTAAAAACGATTGGTGGATAAAAAAACTAAGCCCCCAACAATTAAGTGACCTATGTAAATGGGTTATGGATATGAGCAGTTTTCTGGAAAAAGAGTGCCGTTTATACAATATTACTTACTTTGATTTAGCCAAAAACCATAGAGAACAACTCGAAAAAGCTTATCAGTATTTGGTTAGTGAATGAGAAGATGATTTATTACGATAATAATTTTCACAAAATCCTCTAGCTACTCTTATTTGAATCTAAATAAGACTTAGAGTACAATTTTCATCCTGTTCTATGAGAACTTTAAATTGTAATTCTTGCGCTACTTTAACCATGAGCTTATTTACGATTTTTGAAGGCAAAGTGGATGTGCTCTGTTTGGATGCGCCCTAGTCGGGACTCCCAATAATTTTCCACCAATCCGCTGAAGCATTCTGCATCCACCAAGGAATCCATGTCACGGCTGAACACCCCCACGTCGCACAACTGAGCGTTTCTTTTACTCCAGTCCCGTCCGACCTCCATGTTCGGCAATCTGAGGAGAATGATGCTGTGTTTTCTCGATCATATTCAAAACGGAAATTTGGCGGGTTGTGGACATTCCCACATGAATCTTGGTCAGCCCAAGACGTATACACCGGACGGTAAAACTGAAATGCCCGTTCGAGATGATGCCCATACGACTCCATTGCCTCAGCTAACCCGCGCGTGTAATTTAATCCATACACAACGATTGTCTTTCCTGGACATGTGGACAATATTTCTCCATTGGTCGGAATACCTTTACTCCCAGTAATCGCTGCCTCCCACATGCCGCCGCCATATTCACCCAGCCCATCTGCCCAAAGAATAACTGTTTTGATGTCATGCTGGGTTGCATATGCACAAAGATCGTATTTCTGAAAGAGCCCTTCATAGTCATATTGCCCATTCGCCCGATGCGGAGGTGGATTATATTCAACATGAACATTTTCATCCGCAAGAATATAGCGCAAAGATGATTGTGCCTGTGGGTTCTCGTACCCTTTGTATTTACTCGCATTGTTCATCGCCGGCAATAATGTGTTTTTTGTGAATGCAATCGAATCGCCGGTTTCGTTGACATAATCTCCTTGCGGCCGATAGACAAGCAGCCAAACATTAATAGTGTACGGTCGGTTTGAAACAGGGGGCAGCGTTGGCGTTGGTGTTGGAGACGGACTTGGCCTCACTGTTGGAGATGGAGAAGGGTTGTCTGATGGAGTCGGAGTCTCGGTTGGAATCACCGTTGGCACTGGGCCTGGAGATGGTCGGGGCAATGTTTGATCCCACATCCAATTCCCAAGAACAAAACCAATCACAAAACAAAGGAAGGAAGAGACGAGAATAAAAAAACTGGTGCGATCCTTTTTTCTCACATACTTTGTCAGGAATTTCTTCATGATATTCATGGAGTTAACACCGCGCGGATGCGGCGAAGGCTGGAGCCGAGAGGTTCTTCTTTGATAATCTTGACCCTCCCAATCTCGCCAGTGTGCGAAACATGCGGCCCACCGCACATCTCCTTCGAGTAATCCCCAATACTGTAGACAGTCACTCGCTTGTCATACTTTTCCGGGAAAAGACCAATCGCCCCTGCTTTTTTTGCCTCCTCAACCGTCATCTTTTCGCTTGTGACCTGTAGATCTTTTTTGATTTTTTGATTGACGATTTCTTCAACACGCCTGACTTCTTCATCCGTCATTGCCTTGTCGTGGTGAAAATCAAAGCGCAGCCGCTCGTCAGTGATGTTACTGCCTTTCTGGACGACATGCGACCCCAGTGCGTCACGGAGCGCTTGGTGCAGGAGATGTGTTGCAGTATGGTATTTCGTCGTTGTCGGAGTATGGCTAGCAAGTCCGCCTTTAAACATCCCTGCTGAAGTTTTTCTTGAAAGCTCTTGATGTTTCCGAAATTCACGTTGGAAATCTTGAATTTCCAAGCTTTTACCTCTTTGTTGAAGAAGCTCAATCGTGACTTCTAGCGGAAAACCGTAGGTTTGATAAAGATCAAACGCCTTTTGGCCATCTACAACATTCATCTTTTGCAAAACTTTTAGTCCTACGTGCATGGTTTTTTGAAATTTACGAATTTCTTCCTCAACAAGAGCATACGCACCACTCTCTTGTTTTTCTCTATGAATCGTATACATACCGTCATATAACTTCAATACAGTTGTGATTAAATCGGGAGGAAGATGTTCCCCAGGATTATTTCTCAGGGAAGCAAATTTTACAGAAGCCCTTCGTAAGAGCCTTCTCAAGACATAACCATGTGCTTTATTTGAGGGAATCACTCCATCAAGAATTAAAAATGTTGCTGCCTTCATATGATCAGCAATAATCCTCATATCAGACTTACTTTTATCATCCCTATAATCTTCAC
>JAUYPR010000018.1 GCA_030695785.1 bacterium | reverse complement strand
CCGTATTTTTAATACCTATGGCCCGCGGCTCCAAAAAGATGATGGCCGGGTCATTTCGAATTTTCTGACACAAGCCTTGGCAGGTCAAGATCTCACTGTATATGGCGATGGGTCGCAGACGCGCAGTTTCTGTTATGTGACCGATCTTGTCCGCGGACTTATGAACGTGATGGGGAGGGAGAAAGCCCGGGGGAGGGTGTATAATCTTGGTAATCCGCACGAATTTACGATTGCAGAACTCGCGGAATTGGTTCGTCGTTTGGCAAAGAAAAAGATTGGAATCGCCCACAAAGAAGTTCCGCCAGACGACCCAAAACAGCGGCAGCCGGATATAACGAAAATCAAAGAAGAATTAGGATGGGAGCCAACGATTGAATTAGAGGAAGGGTTAAAAAGAATGTTCGCGTTTTGGGAGGAGAAATGATGACAACGCAAGCAAAAAACAAAAAAACAGCGTCACGCGCACTTATTACCGGCATCACCGGTTTTGCGGGGAGTCACATGGCGGAGTTGTTGTTCCACGATGGATTTGAGGTCTATGGAATCGCACGGTGGCGGAGCAATAAGGCGAACATCGAGCACATGAATGGCAAGATCCAGCTTTTTGAAGCGGATCTGATGGATCCGCACTCACTGGACAAGATATTTCTTGACGTTCGGCCAAATTATGTGTTTCACTTGGCCGCCCAGTCGTTTGTGCCGGCGTCGTGGACCTCCCCGTCGGTGACCCTTGAGACGAATGTGGTGGGAACAGCGAATTTGTTTGAGGCGATCCGCAAATCGAAGATTGATCCATATATTCAAATTGCGTGTTCGTCGGAAGAATACGGGCTGGTGAAGCCAAATGAAATTCCCATTAAAGAAGATAATCCCTTGCGCCCAATGTCACCCTATGCGGTCTCGAAAGTTGCAATGGACTACTTAGGCTACCAGTATCACCATAGCTATAACATGCGAATTGTGCGTACGCGCGGGTTCAATCACACTGGGCCGCGGCGGGGAGAAGTGTTCGTGACATCCACGTTTGCGAAACAAATCGCGCTGATCGAGAAGGGTTTGCAAGAGCCGGTGATTTATGTCGGCGATTTAACGCCACGCCGCGATTGGACAGACGTGCGCGATATGGTACGAGGGTATCTGCTTGCCGTGCAAAAAGGAGAGCCGGGTGAGGTCTACAATATCTGTTCAGGGAACGCAATCAAGGTCGGCGACATGTTGGATATATTGCTCGGACTTTCAAAAACGAAGGTAAAAGTGAAGCAAGATCCTGAGAGGATGCGACCATCGGACGTTCCGATTCTGCAGGGTGATTGCTCGAAGTTTCACCAAGCCACCGGTTGGAAACCGGAAATTCCGTTTGAAAAAACAATGGAAGACCTCTTAAATTATTGGAGGAGTCAAGTTTAGCGTGAAGCGGGTTGTCGTTGTTGCACCAACGTATAACGAGCGCGAGAATATTGCCGAGTTTATTGATGCTGTGTTCGCTCAAGAAAAACGCATCCCTGGGTGGGAGTTGCATCTTCTGATCTCCGACAGCCATTCTCCCGACGGCACGGGTGAGATTGTAAAGGAACGCGCAAAGATAAACTCCCGTTTGCATTATCTCGACGTTTTGAAGCGGGGAATCGGTATCGGCCTTATTGAAGGGGTTCGGTATGCCATCAACAAACTTGGCGCAACGCATTTGATTTCGATGGATGCGGATGTCCAGCACGATCCGAATGACATCTCACGGTTCCTTACAGAACTAGAAAAAGGACACGAACTGGTCATCGGCTCGCGCCTCATGCCGAATGGAAAAAATGAGCTGCCGATTTATCGGCAGTTTTTTACCATTGGCGCAAGCACGGTGTGCCGGCTCTTTATGAATCTGTGGTCTATCCGTGAATTTACAACGTCGTTCCGCGCATTTACGAAAGAGCTTTTTTTGCGTATTCCATTGGACCGTGTGCATTGGCGCTCGCGGTCATACGTGGTCCAGCCGTCGTTTCTCTACCGCGCGATTCAAACGAACCCGAAATGGATTGAGATTCCCATTGTATTTCGCGCGCGCAGCCGCGGACGGTCAAAAAATCAAGTGATTCGCTACATTGTCGAATTAACACTCTACGTGATTCAAGTCCGGCTCGAATCATTGCCGATGTTTATGAAGTTCCTCATCGTCGGAACGGTCAGTTGGGCTGCGAATGCCGGGTCGCTCAAGCTTTTCTACACAATCATCTTGCGTCCGCTCATGCAACAGCCAGGGCAGATTATTGGCGTGGTGAAAGATTCGGGCTTGTTTTGGAGTTCGGCAATTTCGATTGAAATTTCAATTTTGGTGAATTTTTTCTTCAATGAAAATTGGACGTTTCGTGAGCGTGACCGGAATGAACCAGTATGGCAACGGCTTGCGAAGTTTCATCTCACGACCATTGGAAGCCCGATCATCCAGTTTGCAACCATCAATACCCTCACGCCGATTTTCGGTATTCACTACCAAGCATCTTTAGCGATCGGCATCATTATCGGGCTTTTATGGAATTGGACTTGGAACGTGAATTTTGTTTGGAAGGCAAAGAAAGCAAACTTGGCATCAAAAACTTCATGAGACGATTACTTGTCCGCCACCGCAGCGAATTTTTTCTTGCGTCCGCACTTTTTATTCTGGCCGTCGCCCTTCGGCTGTACCGCATAGACGCATACGTCCATTTTTTGGGCGATGAAGGTCGGGATATGCGTATTGTGCGCGCGATCTACACCGCGGGAGACCTTCCGTTTCTTGGGCCGAATGCATCGGTCGGTGGGTTTTTTCTCGGACCGATGTATTATTGGATGATTGCGCCATTTTTGTGGCTTTGGCAATCGAATCCGGTTGGACCGGCTATCATGGTTGCTGTTTTTGGCATTGCGACTGTGATTGGAGTCTATCTTGTATCGAGGATGATCAGTGGAACCGCTGGCGCACTGATCGCCCTCCTTTTATACAGCATAGCGCCAATTGTGGTTCGGTACAGCAGGTTTTCTTGGAATCCAAATCCGGTTCCCTTTTTCTCGCTTATTGCAGTCGGCAGTATCTACCTTGCATCAAAAACCAAACAGAGTTGGTGGTGGTTCATCAGTGGAGCGGCGATGGGGATGAACGTGCAGCTGCATTATTTAACAACGGTTCTTTTCCCAGTTACCGGATTGAGTATTGCGTTGACGACGCCAATCAGGCGTTGGTGGAAGGCGTTTGGTTTGATGATCGCAGGTTTTCTTTTGACCTACGCACCGTTTCTTCTGTTTGAAATTAAACACAATTTCCCAAACCACCGCACGATTTTGGAATTTGTGACCCGGAAAGAAGGTGCTGTGCACCCAGACCCACTGACGCTCGTCCGTACGTTTCATGAGGTTGGCGTCGGTTTGTATCGTGTGTTGTTTCCAACTGCCATTGAACATCTGCCGGCGGTGCTTTTTTGGGGCAGTCTCGTTTTTCTCATTGGTGTTGTGAGTCATGCCATCGTAAAGCAACCATCGTCAAAACATGCATTGATGATTGTCGCGGTTTGGTTTGTGGGAGGTATTCTCGGCCTTTCGGCGTACCAAGGCGCGATCTATGATTATTATTACGGATTTTTGTATCCGGTGCCGTTTCTTTTGTTTGCGCTTCTTATCCATGTATTGTGGAATCTACGCATCGGTCGATTGGCTCGTTGGTCGCTGAAGATTGGGATTGTTGTGTTGGCGGTTGTTTTTTCCGTTTTGCTTGCGCAAGGGTTGTATATATGGCAAGGGCCGCAGCATATTGTGCGCCAGACGCGCGATATTGCAAATTTCGTTTTAGACAAGACGGACGGAAAGCCATACAATTTTGCGCTATTAGCCGAGCGGAATTCGGATAACGCGTACCGCTATTTTTTTGAATTAGCAGAAAATCCGCCCATTGATATTCAAAACCCAACTATTGATCCGGAGAGAAAGACGGTGACTCAACAACTCTTTATTATTTGTGAACAACAAACCTGCGCGCCGCTCGGGCATCCGAAATGGGAAGTGGCTGGTTTTGGCCAGGCAGAGATTGTGGGGCAGTGGTATATGATCGGCGGCATCACGGTGCAGAAGTTAGTGCATTTTAAAGAGAAGTAAACCTACTTTGTTCCCTCAATAATTCGTTGGAATTCGGTTTTATCAGGGACGCCTTGGATCATCTGGCCATTGATGTAGAATGTTGGCGTTGCACTGACTTTCAACGCTTGCGCGTCTGAAACATCGCGCAGGATTTTGCCTTCTGCCTGTTTTTCGTCTATTGCCTTGGTGAATGATTCTGTATCCAACCTAAGCTCTTTGGCATACTCAACAAAGAGCACCTTTGCATCTTCTGCACTTGCCCATTGCGTTTGCCGGGAATAGAGAAGTTGTTGCATCTCCAAAAACTTTCCTTGCACTTTGGCGGCTTCAGAACTTTCTGCCGCGAGCATCGCGTGTTTGTGTTGGGGAAGCGGGAGGTGGCGGTAAACGTAATTTACTTTTCCCTGATATGTTGTCAGAAGTTCATCGAGCAGAGGTTGTGCGGCTGCGCAGGCCGGACACTGAAAGTCGGCGAATTCAACAATGGTTGTTGTTGCTGATTTGGTTGCAATAATGATGCTGTCCTCTCGCACCAAACGACTCATCTCGGTTGTTGCTAAAACATTCTCGTTTGTTTGGTTGGAGGAATTTCGATTCACGAGAAAAATCCCGCCGACTAAAAGGAGGACTGTCACAACAATGATGCCGAAAATGATTTTCACCTCTTGTGACATACGAGTTATTTTACTCTTTTTCCCAGGAGCATGCATGCGGTGATTATCATGAACGCGGTGAAGGAAAGGAAAGGAAGAGTGATGAATCCGAAAAAGACCACATCGATTGTTGTACATGGAATGCCGATTGTGCAGGGGGTTAAATCAGGGATGAGCCGCATTTGTAAAAGATAATGATACAGGGCAATGACTGTACCGCCGATGCTTAATGGAAGGACGTAGAAAGGAAGGATCGGGTCTTTTTTGATGATGCCGATAGGAAGAATAATGGTGAGAGGAAACATAAAAACACGCTGAACCCAACAAAGGGTGCAAGGGGGAAAGCGGAAGATTTCACTCGCAACCAGGCTGCCGACGGTTGAGAACAACGCAAGAAAAAAGGCAAGGTAGAAAAACAAGCTCTGTCGACCCACGATCTCATTTTACACCCACCTATGCGTCTGTATTGTAAAGCGATATAATGTGAATATGCCGAAAGAAGAGATCGCTCTTTCTATCGTGATTCCGAGCTATAACGAAGAGGTGAATATTCGTAAAGGGGCGTTGTCGCAAGTCCACGATTTTCTCTCCCGGCAATCGTTTTCCTACGAAGTGATCATTGTTGATGATGGAAGTACAGACAAAAGTCGGCAGCTCGTCGAAGAGTTTATGCGCGATCATGCACACATCCGTCAGTTGTGTGCGAACCACGGGGGGAAAGCAAATGCGGTTATTGGCGGCGTGAAGGACGCGAAAGGATCAATTGTCCTTTTTACCGACATGGACCAGGCAACGCCGTTGAAGGAAATGCTAAAGTTGTTGCCAAAATTCGAGGAAGGGTATGATGTTGCGATTGGATCCCGTGGAACAGTCCGAGAGGGAGCTCCACTGACGAGGCGCCTGACCGCGATCGGGATGATTGTCATTCGGAAACTTCTTTTAGGGTTAATGGACATCTCCGATACCCAAACCGGCTTTAAAGCATTTCGGCGCGACGTTGAGTTGAAGATATTTGATCGCCTCACGTTGTTTGGAAAAGGAGCGGGGAATGTAAAAGGTGCAGCAGTGACAGCGAGTTTTGACGTCGAGGTTTTGTTTATCGGTGAAAAGTTACAGTATAAAATCGCCGAAGTGCCGGTGGAATGGCATCATATTGAGACACGCCATGTGAATCCTGTGGTTGAAGGAATCCGCACCATCAAAGATCTTCTGACCATTCGTCTGAATGATCTTCGCGGCAGGTATGCGCCATAGTTTTTTTGCTCTTCTCGTTTTTTTCTGGGCGCTTTTCGCGGTGTACTCGTATGCTTTTCTCGACGTGAACCTTACACTTTCTTCGTGGAATATCTATCAGTCAGTTCAACAATCATTATTTCAGCTGGGATATTTTCAAAGGAACATCAGTGCGGGAATCTATGTGATGTTTTTGATTATTCTTTTTGGATTGTATATTTTTGCCCTTCGACTTGTTTTGGCGAATAAACTTTCGGAGAAAGCAATTTGGAAAATTTCTTCTCTTGTGAGCGGCATCCTTGTGTTTGCGTATCCTGCATTTTCGCACGACATTTTCAATTACATGTTTTATGGCCGCATCATCACATTGTACCAGGGCAATCCGTATACACTTCGTGCGTTAGATTTTCCAGATGATTTGTGGGTGCGCTTTATGCGCTGGACACATGGAGTTGCCCCATACGGTGTTGTGCTTTTGGCGCTAACGGTGGTGCCATCATTTTTTGGATTTGGAAAGTTTATACCCACACTGTTGTTTTTTAAACTTTTGATGTTCGGGGGATATATTCTTTGTTTATATTCGTTGCGCCGGATTCTTCGAGTTGTTGCGCCTTCTTTTGTCAACGTCGGACTCGTGCTGTTTGGATTGAATCCGCTCGTCCTTGTCGAGGGGATAGTGAATGGTCACAACGATCTTGTGTTTATGGGGTTTGCTCTTCTCGGCCTCGCGTTTTTACTGGAGAAAAGGATGCTTTGGGCATGGGTATTTTTGATGTTATCAATCGGAACAAAATATGCGACTGCGGCATTCGTCCTCCCTTTTTTCCTGATACAAAGATTGCATCTTGCATGGTCAAACATGTGGTGGATGCTTTTAGGACTGATGATGCTCGCCGTTGTTATCGCAAGTATGGGAATCTATAACCGCGGTTCAACTGGAGGAGAATTTTTACCCTGGTATCTTTTGTGGCCAATATGCATCGCGGTGCTTCGCCCGCAAGAAAAGATGGTGTGGTGGATGGTTGTCTCGTTTTCTCTCGGTGGATTGTTGTATTATGTGCCGTATATTCTCACTGGGGTGTACACAGATGAAGTAAAAATTTGGAGAATGTTTTTTGTGTATATGCCGGCGATTTTTGTTCTCGTCAGCCTTTTTGTCTTAAGGTGGAAACATGAAAAGTAAGGAAAAGATTATTCTTTTGAGTCTCATCCTTCTCTATTTTGTGACACGTCTCATCAATCTCGACATCTTGCCAATAACGACGGATGAGGCGATCTATCTTCACTGGGCGCGGATTATTGGCGACGATTTCGGGCAGTTGTTTTTGCCGCTGATGGATGGAAAAACGCCGCTGTTTATGTGGCTTGTGATTCCATTCCTGAAGTTGATTGCCGACCCGTTTATCGCCGGCAGAGTTTTATCAGTTCTGTTTGGATTCGGGACGTTGATGACGCTCTTGCTGCTCGCGCGTTCTCTTTTTGGCGGTAAAGCATGGATATGGGTTGGTCTGCTTTATCTTGTAACGCCATTTGCTCTTATGCATGACCGGCTGGCGTTAGTGGAGGGCATGCTGCTTTTTTGGGAGGTGTTGTTTCTTTATTTTCTCGTCAGGCTCGCGCAACATCCTTCAGTATGGTCCGCAATTGTGGTTGGGGGAACGT
>JAUYPR010000017.1 GCA_030695785.1 bacterium | reverse complement strand
TGAATACAAAGATAAAGTCCCGGTTAATACGTTTGCAACAGACGTGGGCGGCAGTGCCACGAATACTGCCGTTGGCGTCAGTCGTTTAGGATTGAAGGTCGGTCTCTCCGCGGTGCATGGGGATGATGCGATGGGAATGTTTGTCCGAAAGAAACTTCGGGATGAACATGTGGATGATCGGAGAATCGAGGAAGAAAAGGGTGGACAGACCAATACCTCGGTTATTCTGGTCCACGAGAGTGAGCGGACGATTCTGCCCTACTATGTGCCGCGCACGTACAAACTTTCCGAGCTTCCAAAAGCACGTTGGATGTATCTCACCACTGGCGGCAAAGGGTTTGAAGCCACTTATGCCTCCATTCTTCATCAGGCGGACGCAAACAAAAGCAATCTGGTGGTGAATGCCGGGCCGTATCAACTTCGGCACGGGCGCGCCAAAGTCCTCTCGCTCATTCGAGAGAGTCATCTATTTATCAGCAACAAAGAGGAGATGCAGATGGCTGTTGGGCGGAGGATTGAGGACGATGCCGATCTTTTGCGGGAGGTCCGAGAATTGACGCCTGGGTTGATTCTGATGACTGACGGCGAGCGGGGCGCGTTTTCGTTTGACGGAGAGAAAATCATGCATATCGACCCCTTTCCGCACAAAACGGTTGAAAAAACTGGCGCAGGGGATGCGTTTACGGCCGGGTTTCTTACAGCCATGATCAGCGGCGGGTCAGTGAGCGATGCACTGCGCGCGGGTTCCATCAACGCAGCCTCGGTCATCCAGCACGTCGGCGCACAGACCGGGCTTTTGACAAAAAAAGAGCTTTCCTTGACGCTTGAAAAACACAAGACTTTCAAGCCTCATCAGCTCTGATCTTGAGGGGTGTGAGATACTGATTTCATCATGGTTGTGATTGATCGTCTGACGACCAACGGACATGCGCTGTTTTTGGCGTATGACCAGGGGCTTGAGCACGGGCCGGTGGAGTTTAATGATGATACGGTTGACCCGAGTGTCATTTTGAAGATTGCGAAAGAAGGTGGATTTAATGCTGTCATTCTTCAGAAGGGAATTGCGGAGAAGTATATGACGCCCGATCTGGAAATTCCCCTCATCCTCAAGCTGAATGGCAAAACGAATCTCTCGCACGAAGAACCTTTTTCTCCCCTCATTTGTACCGTAGATGAAGCAGTCAAGCTCGGCGCGTCAGCAGTCGGGTATACGGTGTATGTTGGCTCCGAGCGGCAAGGAGAAATGCTGGAAACGTTTGGAACAATTATAAGGGAGGCTCATGCCCAAGATCTTCCGGTCATTGGTTGGATGTACCCGCGGGGAAGATCGGTCGGGGAAGAAACAACGGACGTGACTGCGTATGCGGCGCGCGTTGGGCTTGAGGTTGGTGCGGATATTGTGAAAGTCAAGTACCATCCGAATGTTGAGGCGCTCAAACACATTGTGGCGTCAGCTGGCAAAACCAAAGTCGTCTTTTCTGGCGGAAGCCATGTGCCGGAGGAGGAATTCCTCACGATGGTCAGAAATGTCAAGGAATCAGGGGCGCTGGGCATGGCCGTCGGCCGCAACATCTGGCAATCCGACGATCCTCTGGAGATGGCGAGAAAGGCAAAAAAAATCCTCTTTGATCTTTCGTGAGGGTTACTACTTGATATTAGTATTCGTGCGGGGAGTGATCTGTTAAGAGGTGGGAGAAATTTATGGTTCGGTGAGGAGGGAACGGACATTCCCAAGCAAATAAATTACCTCGAAGAGTATTCCGACTACAATAATCGCAATCTTTTTATTTTTGTGACTTGAAAGGTCGATTGAGAAGTTCGGGTATTTATCAGAAAGTCCTGTAAGATAAGCCCAGAGGCTTAAGTTGAGACGAATAATGTTTCGTCCAAATTCAAACACGCTTTCTGGATATCGACCGGTGAATAATACAGGAGCCCAGCAGACCAGGTATACTGTTACCCCAACGCCACTTGAGACCACACTCGTGAAAACATAGAAAGGGATAAGTAAAACCGAGCGAGCTAGAAAACCGAACAATGGAATTGCAAACAGATGGTTTGGATTTGTCGGCGTTGCCATCTCGACTGCGCACCATTCAACATTTTGTCTGGAGTACCATGGATATCGATCAGAGAATCCATAGAGATATGCAACATACCGAGCCCAAAGCCGCATCATCCCCACAGACAGCGAGGCAGCAGTAGACCAGTACTTTCCGGTCAAGAGAATAATAAATGGGTTGATTAATTGGAGAATCATAACGGCAATGGTTACAAATCCAAGCCACACTCCAACAGGAATCAGAAGAATACTCTTCACTAAAATCCCCAACACCGGAAACGCGAAGAAGCGGTTTGGGTGGGTGGGGGGAGTGATGGTGAGGGTCGGGTAGATGTCCGTTGAGCCGTTTGAGACGTGTTGTGGGGCTTGCGGTTCGTCGGGCATGGCAAAATTTATTATTGAATATTTGAAGCACGCGTGTCAAGTGCCAATTGATAAGTATCACGTCATACGTTATACTTCATAGTGGATGGATGAATTGTTTGGACACATCTTGCGCAAGAAAGAACAGCTACTGACGCTGCAGCCTCTGCCGCAGAAGACTGCCGCCAAACTCGATGCGTTTCTGACCATCGACCTTGCATGGACGAGTAACAGCCTTGAAGGAAACAGCCTCAGCAGGCAAGAAACAGAGCTCGTGATTACCAAAGGCATGACAGTGCAGGGCAAAACCATCCGTGAGCATTTAGAGGCGAAGAACCACGCAGACGCATATAGCTACATCAAAACGCTGCAGCGGAAAAGCAGGCAGGACATTCAAGTGGACCACGTTCGTGAGATCAACCGCCTGCTTCTTGGGCAGATTGATACACAGGCCGGAGCATATCGGAAAAAGGGGCTGATGGTCGACGGACGTCGGTTTGCGCCGCCCAAAACCATCGCAGGAGCAATGCGGGAGCTTTTGGCATGGATCCACCGCCCAACGAAAGAACACCCCATTGCCTTAGCTGCCGAAGCACACAGCCGCCTTCTTGTGGCTTCACCGTTTGCCGATGCAAATGGCCAGACTGCCCGCCTGTTATTGTCATTGCTTGTCATGCAAGACAGTTATCCTCCTGTCCTCATCCGCCCAGAGGAGAAGGGGAGTTACCGTCTGGCGGTCTCGCGATCGTTTGAAGGAGATGTGTCTGTTCTCACCCGGTTTATCGTCCGGTGCGTGGATAAAACACTGGATGAGGCTCTTTCGATTGTCCAACCGAGCCTACCGCGGCAAACTGGGGCGCCAACCGAGGGCCTGTTGAAAATTGGCGCATTGGCCAAAAAGGCAGGGGAATCAGTACCCACCATTCGGTTTTGGGTTGCTCAAGGGCTTTTAAGTGTGGCGAATTTCACCAAAGGCGGATATCAGTTGTTTGACGAGCGGATGGTAGAACGAGCACGAGAAGTCCGCCAGCTTCAAAAAACGCGCCGCCTCACCATCGCCGAAATCAAAAAAGAACTACCCTGATCAGACGCGTATCAATTGCAAATATACCAGTATATTAGCAAGTCACTCTTCCTGGGGAGTGAGGCTTTTTACCAACGGCCGGTTGGGCAGCCGGGCGAGGATATTGAGGAGAATTGCGCGGTCTTTCAGGGGCACTATTTAATTTGTTTTTTAGGGCGAAGATGTAGATTAAGATTAAATAATCTTTTTCGGACGACTCAAACGAGGATTTATCAGTCCACTGTCGATGATTTCTCGAAACTGGTCTTGATAGAATAGAACCCGATCAGAAGAAACACGTACCTCTCCTGTAGCATTTCCTTCTTGAGACGAGATTGTACGCGCAACATCTAGAAAAAAAGCATTAGTCGCCTCCCTCAAATCAGGAGGAAGTGTTTCTAATGTTGCATCAAGTGCCGCACGACTTTTCTCCGAGTGATTCTTCCATGGATCTTCAGGTAATGGTGGCGCTGGTGGAATATCTTCTGGCATCATGTCATTTTTACCATAACCATCTTGCATTTGCAAGTAAAATCCGGCACAATGGGGTTGTGGACCTGCTGCCCAAGATTATTGTTGACATCACCACGTATCTTGCCAATGTCGTGGCGGTGGGTGGATTTTTACTGCTTTTGTGGACGGTTGTTTCCACCCTGTGGCAATGGAGCCTGACCCTCAAAAAGACCCGCCATTTTGTGCCGCTTCCCGCAAACCCCGCCGCCATGCGCTCGGCTCTGGAATTTCTCACGATCGCGATGGTCATCCGCACCTTCTTAAACCCAGCGCTTTTGGACATTGCGGAACTGTTAGCCCTGGTTGGCATCTGGGCCGTGTTTGCGTGGAGAAAGGAGGAATAATGCCATTTTTCTGTGGGATGGATGGGTGTAAAAAGCAGACCGGTGCGTGTATCCACGATGTGTTGTGGTTTGCGATTTTTGTGCTCGTCCTTTTGACATTTGGGAAAACATTTGGATTATTATGATATGCTAGGATAGTGCTCATGAGAGCCATGGTCTCGATTTTTCTTCTTGTTCTTGCCCTTGCCACGCCTTCTTTTCTCCTCGCGCAAACGATGGATGATGATTCAACCCCACAGCTTGCCATTGTCCGCCCGACCCCAGGGCAAACGTTCCCTGCGGGGCCGGTGGACGTGGAAGTCGTCACCGCTGGGTTTTATATCCCGGAAGACGGATCAGTCGTGTTGTGGTTAGATGTGTTGTCAAGCGATGCGGATCGGGCGACCATGGTTGTTGAAAGGACTGTCTCGGTACTTCCGAATGTTTCACCCGGTAAGCACACGCTGTATGTCGGGCTTTTAAAGGAAGGATCCAAAGAAACCAGTGCAGTGCGCGCATCGGTCGACTTCACTGTTGAGCCTCCGCCGCCAACCCTGCCGCCACAGACCCGCGCGTTCGGGACGCTTACGGGGCTATGGAACCATCCACTTTTGCGCTCATCCGCGCTTTTGATTGGAGTATTGAGCGTGGTAGTCGTCGGCATCTTGGCGGTTCTTTATAAAATTATTTCCCAAGGGGATCGGTCGGAGCAGGAGGGGTCGGAAGGGACGCAAACGCCGCCGATAGAATAATCCCCCCAGAAACAGCCACGTTATGCGAGTTGCCCATGCCGAACATCGAAATGTGCGTGATGGAATCAGCAGCAGAAAGGAGTGTCTGTTGTACCCCTTCCCGTTCATGGCCGAAGATCAACAGCAAGGGAAAACTCCAGGAAGCCTCGGAGGAAGGAATACTCTTGTCTGTAAGTTCAACCGCGCCAACTGACGCCCCTTCCTCTTTTTCCTTCCGAACAACGGCCATTGGATCCTCGTGGTATTCCCACGTAACAAACGGAACGGTTTGAATGGCGGTTTTTTGAATCTCACGCTCTGCGTGCTCGACGACTCCAGGCCGTCGTGTCTCTTGTTTGGGCAAAAGCGGTGGGTAGCCGGTGATACCGGTCAGGTAGAGCCTGTTGACGCGAAAGCCGTCACACAACCGGAAAAATAAACCCACGTTTTGGAGCGAGCGCACGTTATCCAATAAGATCGAGATAGGAACCCGCGGCATGGATTTGAATTTCTCCAGCGTCGGCTTTGCCGCCACGAGCTCGTCGGTTGAGAATGTTTTGATGGTTGACAATGGTGACTCCTTCTGCTTTAATACATCTACCTACCCCGTATGTTTATCATACGGGGCTTTTTTATGGTTACAATCTGTAAATGTTTTGGGAGCTTCCTTCTTATTTTGAACATGTCGATGAAATTCAAAACAAATGCTTTTTTGACTTTATATGCTATCTCCAAGGAAAACCTATTGGGAAGAAATACTGCATAGGTAGGAATATGGATGATTTCAAGAGGATAAATAAGATCAGCATCGCCTGTCATTAGAACAACATGGTCGCACTTCTTCTGGATTGCATCATTGACGATATCAACCGCCAAATGAACATCGACACCTTTTTCTTTCCCTGAGGTTGGTGATCTGTGACCCTTATAGAAGATGACCTTCGGTGTTGCTTTGACTTCTCTATAGAATAACGCTTCAGCTGCTATGAGGTTTTTTGCTTTGGATGCGCGGAGATTTCTTTTGTTCATGTACGACGCATAGAAATACGTGTAGTCGATTGGAAACAGCCTCTTTATTTCCTTGAGAAGAAAAGAGAACGAAAGGTAGTGCTTCGGTCCAAATAGTTCATACTGTCCAGCAAAAAGACTCGTCCCATCAATGTAGAGGTAAGTTTTTCTTGTCGATGTCGGCATATGCTTTATTGTATCAGGAAAGGTGAGGAGTATGATACAATCCTTTCACCCATGGGACGGCAAACCATCAAGGGATTAGCGACAGTTCTTTTGGCCACGCGCAACCTGCGGCGTGCGACCGTGTTTTACCATGAACTCTTGGGTCTTTCGATTACGCACAAGGATGATGAAATGGCGCAGTTTGACTGTGGGAATGTGCTGCTGACCCTTCAACAGCACGACGAAGACCATGAAGTTGCGCCGCACCCGAACCACATGACGATCGTTTTAGAGGTTGAGGACGTGGATGCGATGCACGAGTTGTTCCGCCGCGTGAAAGCGCGCGTCATTCAAGAGGTACAAGATCAGCCGTGGGGTGACCGGACGTGCGTGGTGCTGGACCCCGACGGCTACGCGATCGAGCTTTCCCAGTGTATGCACGAAGAAAAAGCAGCCCACAAGTTCGCCGAGGCGTGAGGTTACAAATCCGGGTAAAATACCTTTGCTGACGGACAAAAACTTCGAATCGGGCAGTCGGGGCATTTTGGCTTTGGGGCTTTGCAGATTTCCCGTCCGAATTGGATCATCTGGTGAGCAAATGTCGTCCACCGGTCTTTCGGGATGAATTGCATCAGGTCTTGTTCGATCTTGATAGGATCTTTCTTTTGCGTGAGTCCGAGCCGTTGACTAATCCGGCTGACGTGGGTGTCAACAACAATTCCCTCTGCTTTGCCAAAGGCATTGCCTAAAACAACATTCGCGGTTTTGCGCGCGACACCAGGAAGTTGAATCAGCTCATCCATGGTCGACGGGACACGGCCGTCAAACGTTTCGACAATCATTCTCGCTGCTCCTTGGATCGCCTTTGCTTTATTCCGGTAGAAACCGGTCGAGCGGACATCCTGTTCGAGCTCTGCAAGCGGTGCAGTGGCGTAATCGTGTGCAGTCTTGTACTTATTGAAAAGCGTTTTGGTGACCAGATTCACGCGCTTGTCCGTGCACTGTGCGGACAGAATGGTCGCCACCAAAAGCTCAAGCGGGTTGGAAAAATCCAGTGAGCACTGTGCGTGCGGATAGCGGGCATCAAGTGATTGGAGGACATTTTGAATAAGGCTCTTATTCTTTTGAATAACGTTATTATATGTGATAGGCTTGGGAAAATGGAACCTTCTACCAACAAACTGACTTGGATGGTTGGCGGCGAGGCAGGATACGGAGTCATGGTAACAGGAAAAACATTCGCGCTTGCGTGCAAGCGGGCGGGGTTGTGGGTGTTTGACTACACGGAATACCCATCTCTTATCCGAGGCGGACATAATTCCTACCATGTCCGCGTGGATGCTGAATCAGTCACGTCCCAAGTCCATTGGGTCGACCTTCTCGTGGCGCTCGATCGGGTGACGGTGGACCAACACTTTCAGGAAGTCTCTCCGAATGGTGGGATTATCTACGAGAGCGAGAAAGTGAAGCTAGATCCGCCGTTGTCCCGCACCGACCTGAAGCTTTATCCTTTGCCCATGATTGAGCTTGCCAAACAGGCAGGTGGGGATGATCTCATGAAAAACACAGTGGCGTTAGGCGCATCAGCTGCGCTCGTGGGACTCGACCTTGCTCTTTTCAATCAACTCATCCAAGAGGCTTTTGCGAAAAAAGGCGAGGTAGTGGCGATTAACCAAAAAGCCTTGCAGTTGGGATTTGAGTATATGAAACAGCACTTTCCCGACGACTTTGGGTGGAAGCTTTCTTTGCAAACGCCGCACGAAGACCAGCGCCTGCTTGTCACTGGAAACGAAATGCTCGTTGCGGGTGCTTTGCGTGCCGGGTGCAATTTTCTGGCGGCGTACCCAATGACGCCCATTAATGCAATTTTAGGTCTCATGACGCTGGTCGATCAGGAGTATAAGATCGTCGTCAAACAGCCGGAAGATGAAATTGCCGGGATCAACATGGCTATTGGCGCGTCATATGCTGGTGCGCGGGCCATGACGTGTACATCCGGCGGAGGGTTTTCTTTAATGGTGGAAGGATTGGGATTGGCGGCCGAGACCGAAACTCCGCTTGTTGTCGTCCTCGGCCAGCGACCAGGGCCGGCAACCGGTATGCCCACGTTTACAGAACAGGGTGATTTGCGGTTTGCCATGCACGCACATCAAGGCGATTTTCCCCGGATTGTATTGGCTCCTGGTGACCCGCAGGATGTGTTTCCGCTCATTGCCCAGGCGTTGAATCTGGCTGAAAAGTATCAGTTGTTGGTGATTGTGCTGACGGACAAGTTTTTCGCCGAAAGCCATTGGACGATTCCTTTTCCAGACCCCTCGACGATCAAAGTCGAACGACCCCCCTTCGCCGAGCTTAGCTCGGCTACGGAGGGGCAAGGAAAATTCGCCCGGTTTGCCTTTACCGAGACCGGTGTCAGTCCCCGAGTTCTTCCCGGAACCCCTGGGGGAGAGTCGATGGTGACGTCGGATGAGCACAGCGAAACCGGGTTGTATAACGAAACAGCAGGCATGCGGAAGAAAATGATGGAAAAACGGTTTGCCAAGCTTGCGCTTGCGCGAAAAGAATTGGCGGAGCCGCCTGTGGTTGGTCCGGGTGATGCTGATATGACCATCATCGGCTGGGGGTCCACCAAAGGGCCTATTTTGGAGGCGATGAAACTCTGCCGTGATGCTGGAATAATCGTCAATTATCAACAACTTATGTATCTTCTTCCGCTGTCCACGGATATCGTCAATACGCGGTTTGGCACTGCGAAACAGACGGTCGTTATCGAGAATAATTACAGCGGGCAATTGGATGGGCTCATCACGCAAGAAACCCAGCATCGGGCAAACTTCAGGCTGCTCAAATACGACGGCCGGCCATTTTATCCGTTGGAGATTTTCGAGTACCTTTCGGATATTGCAGCGGGAAAGGCCGAGTCAAAACGGACAGTGCTCACACGTTGGCACGACCATGTGGATACGAGCCGAGCCGCAGCAACCGTCGTCAAAAGCGGGACTGCGACTGCTCGACAGTCAGCACAACAGAACCAGGGAGGATCTGATGCCTGATCAGGTAGTTCAAAAAGCAACGTTTTCTCCAGCAACATATGACGTTGCTGAAGCAAAACCCAACTGGTGCCCGGGCTGCGGGGATTTTGGGATTTGGGTTGCAGTGAAAATGGCGCTGGCGCAATTGCAGCTTCCGCCACATGAGGTCGTGTTGGTGGCTGACATTGGCTGTTCCTCAAAAATGCCCTACTGGGTGAAGTCGTATGGCTTCCAGGGGCTGCACGGCCGCGCTGTTCCCTTGGCCACTGGAGTCAAACTCGCGAATCAGAAACTCAACATCTTTATTATTGCCGGCGATGGCGGCGCGTATGGGGAAGGGGGGAATCATTTTCTCCATGCCTGCCGCCGGAATCTCGATATGGTCTATATCATCCACGACAATGGCGTCTATGGCCTCACGACTGGGCAGGTTGCACCAACTGCGGAACATGGATTCAAAACAAAATCCTCGCCTGAGCCGGTCATCGAAGTCCCCTTTAACCCGCTCGCGATCGCCATTTCCGCAGGCGCGACCTACGTAGCCCGGGGGTTTGCTGGAGATGTCAAGCACCTCGTTTCAATCCTCACGAGCGCCCACCAGCATCGCGGGTTTGCCGTGGTTGATGTGCTGCAGCCGTGCGTGACGTATAACCACCTGAATACCTACCAGTATTACTTCCAGCGGACGTACAAGCTCGATGAGGATACATCGTACAATGTGGGCGACAAAGTCGCGGCATTCCAAAAAGCGCAAGAATGGGGCGAGAAAATCCCGATCGGGCTTTTCTACAAAGCCGACCGTTCGCTCTACACCGACGAGCTTCCCCAAGTGAAAGACGTCCAGCTTGCACATCAAGACCGGTCCAACATCGACATTTCAAGCTTCCTCAAGTCATTCGCCTAACGTTTGACTGATCCCAGGAGGCGTGGTAGAGTGAAACCTCGACCGTCTATGGCAAGGACTGACCTCGTCATCCAGAATATCAAGATTGCGGTGGAGAATAAACCCATTGTCCACGGCGTATCCTTGCGCATTTCTCCAGGGAAAATCCACGTCATTATGGGGCCGAATGGGTCGGGAAAGAGTACACTTGCCAGCACGCTGATGGGCCATCCATCCTACACCGTGACAGGAGGATCAGCGAAAATTGGCCGGACAAACCTCCTTGATCTTCCCCCAGAGGAACGTGCTAAGCGCGGGCTCTTTTTGGCGTTTCAATATCCATTGGAAATTGCGGGCGTGTCGCTTTCGCATTTCTTGCGTACTGCCTACAATGCTTCGCATACCCAAGCGTCTTTGTCAATGCTGGAATTTCGGCGGATCCTCGACATGGCCATGAAGGAACTCAAGATGGACGCAACATTTGCCAGCCGGGATCTGAACGCCGGCTTCTCGGGTGGAGAGAAGAAGAAGGCAGAAGTGCTGCAAATGCGTGTGTTAAAGCCCCGCTTTGTTCTTTGCGATGAAACCGACTCGGGCTTGGATATCGATGCGTTAAAAATCGTGGCCCGCGGGATCAAAAAAACGGTTGAGGAAGGTGCGGGGGCGTTGGTGATTACACACTACCCCCGGCTCCTTGATTACCTCCAGCCTGATGTTGTGTCGGTCATGGTGGACGGAAGAATTGTGGATGCAGGGGAATCGGATTTGGTCAAAGCGATTGAACGCGGTGGATACGAACAGTACCGAAAGGTGGCCCATGCCTAGCCCAACCGTCATACATCCGTACCAATACGGCTTTCACGATGAAGAACGGCATGTGCGTAAGGTGCCAAGGGGCTTATCTCGCAGGGTTGTGGAGATGATCTCTTCCTTCAAAAACGAGCCGAAATGGATGAGCGCGTTTCGTCTTCAGGCATTGTCAACTTTTGAGGCAAAGCAGATGCCGAACTGGGGTGCAGATTTGTCGGGCATCAATTTTGATGCCATGACGTATTACCTGAAGCCGACCGACCGAACAGTCCGATCGTGGGACGAGGTGCCGGATTCAATCAAGAAAACCTTTGACCGCATTGGTGTCCCTGAAGCAGAAAAGAAGTTTCTGGCTGGCGTTGGCGCGCAGTACGATTCGGAAAGTATTTATCATAACCTTAAAAAAGAGCTCGAGGACCAAGGCGTCATTTTCAAAGATATGGATTCGGGGTTACGCGACCATCCTGATTTGGTCCGGGAATATTTCGGCCGGATTGTTCCGCCGCACGACAATAAATTCTCGGCGTTGAATTCTGCTGTATGGTCGGGCGGCTCGTTTGTCTACATTCCGGCAAACGTCCATGTGAAGATTCCGCTGCAGGCTTACTTCCGCATCAACGCACGGAATATGGGACAGTTTGAGCGCACGCTGATTATTGCAGAAGAAGGATCGTCTGTCCATTATGTGGAAGGATGCAGCGCCCCGATTTATACGACTGATTCTCTGCACGCGGCCGTGGTTGAAATTGTGGTCAAAAAAGGTGCGACCGTGCAATACACGACCATTCAAAACTGGAGTAGCAATGTGTACAACCTTGTGACCAAGCGCATGTCTGTGCACGAAGACGGCACCGGCATTTGGACGGATGCGAATATAGGAAGTAAGGTGACGATGAAGTACCCGAGCTGCTACCTTATCGGGAAGGGAGCGCGCGGGGATATTTTGTCGATCGCGCTTGCCGGCAAAGGGCAGCACCAGGATGCAGGCGGGAAAGCGCTGCATTTAGCTCCGCATACGTCGTCAACCATTATTTCCAAATCCATTAGTTACGGCGGCGGCCGCACGTCGTTCCGGGGGCTTTTGAAAGTGCGCGATGGCGCGTATGGGTCAAAATCGCATGTGCGGTGCGACGCGCTGATTTTGGATGAACACTCCCGCTCGGATACATATCCAACCATTCAGATTGATGAAAAAAATGTCACGATCGGACATGAAGCGGTGGTGTCCAAAGTCGGCGAGGAGCAATTGTTTTACCTCCAAAGCAGGGGATTGACAGAAGCAGAGGCCATGGCCATGATTGTCAATGGTTTTATTGAGCCGATTGTGCGCAACCTCCCAATGGAGTACGCGGTAGAAATGAATCGCCTGATTCAGTTGGAAATGGAGGGGGTGGGCTAAATCCATGCGGATTGCCGATGGGGAGACAAAGCTTATCATCGAAGAAGTCCGGAGCACCAGAGACGCCGCTGCGTCTCTCTTTTTTCTTGGGGAGGGAGCACGTTTGCAGTATGTTTTGTTTCTTCTCGGTGGACGATCTATTGAAAAAACTGTTGAGGTCATTTTAGGAGGATCAGGAAGCCAGGCAGATATCCACGGATTGTTTATTGGCGCGAAAGATGAACGTCTCTATTTGACCTCCCTCACGCGCCATGATGTTCCACATACCCGTGCGCGCGTGCAGGTCGATGCGGTGCTGGCCGGTCAATCACAATTTGACTACAACGGCATGATTAAAATCCTCAAAACCGGCCAGCAGACTGATTCATATCTTGCAAGCCATACCCTTCTTTTATCCGAAGATTGCCGCGCCAACGCCATTCCGGCACTTGAGATCGAAGCCAACGACGTACACTGTTCGCACGAAGTCACGGTAGCTCCGGTTTCCAAAGAGCAGATGTTTTATTTGCAAAGCCGTGGTCTGCGTGCAGAGGAAGCGGAAGATCTGTTGGTGCGGGGGTTTATGGAGACAACGTTGACGAACATAAAGGATGAGCAAATGAAGAATCGGATTCGGGCAGAAATCGAAAGAAAATTACGGTCATGAATGTCAAAGATCAATTCCCAATTTTTCGGCATCATCCAAGTCTTATCTATCTGGATTCGGCGGCAACGAGCTTGAAACCGCAATCGGTCAGTGATGCCGTCAAAAGATACGACGAGGAGTATTCAGCAAACGTCCACCGGGGGATCTACTCCATTTCGGAACAAGCGACCGAAGCGTTCGAGTCGGTTCGGAATAGAGTCGTGCGCTTTATCAATGCATCATCTGCGGATGAAATTATCTTTACGAAAGGAACAACGGAAGGATTAAATCTGCTTGCCTATGCATGGGGCAGGATCAATATATCGGAAGGGGATGAGATCGTCACGGCCATCATGGAGCATCATTCAAACTTCGTACCCTGGCAGCAACTGGCGTTTGAGATCGGAGCAACGTTCAAAGTGATGAATTTCGAGGATGATTCGGCGCCAATCATGAGTAAACAGTTGAGGCAGGTAGTGAAAAAAAAGACAAAAATTGTCGCCCTCACGCATGTGTCCAATGTCCTCGGGACGATCAATCCGATTGCTGATATTGTGAGAGAGGTAAGATCGATGAATCCAGATACACTGATTATTGTCGATGGTGCGCAGGCAGTTGCGCATCTGCCCGTGGACGTCCAACAATTAGGGTGTGATGCGTATGTGTTTTCTGGACACAAAATGTACGGGCCGACCGGGGTTGGAGTACTGTGGGCAAAGAGAGAACTCTTGGAAAGCATGCCGCCGTTTCTCTTTGGCGGATCCATGATCGAACGAGTGCAAATTGAGAAAACAACATTTGCAAAGCCCCCGGCGAAATTTGAAGCAGGCACGCCGCCAATTGCGCAAGTCATTGGTTTGGGTGCGGCAGTGGAGTTTATTGAGTCGGTTGGACGGGAAGAAATCCGTCGCCATGAAGAACAACTCGTTAAGATTGCGCTTCTGCGATTGTCTGATCTCGTCACCATGTATGGTCCGACAGACGCGAAAAAACGGGGCGGACTCATCGCGTTTTCTCTTCATGGAATACACGGCCATGACGTCGCCCAAGTTCTCGCTGAAGAGGAAATCTGCGTCCGCGCCGGACATCATTGCGCGATGCCGTTGCACGAACGGCTCGGCATTCCCGCAACCGTCCGAGCAAGTTTTGGAATCTACAATTCAGAGGATGATATTGATCGACTCATCAATGGAATAAAGCGAGCAGCGGAGGTTTTTAAGAAATGAATATTAGACGCGCAAAACACGCTCGTAAATATGCTATTTATAGGGGATTTAAATGAATATTTATCAAGAACACATCTTGGATCATGCGCAGTATCCCAGACATTGGGGGAGGGTGGACCCTGCGGATGCAGTGGCGCGAGTGGAGAATCCGCTGTGTGGGGATTGGATCGAGGTGAGTGTGCGGATCGACGATGGAAGGGTTGGAAAGATTGGTGTGGCTGGAGAGGGATGTATGATTAGTAAAGCCGCAGGGTCGATCCTTGCAGAACATGTGCATGGACGATCGGTCAAAGATGCAAAAAAGATGACCATAGAGGATATGCGCGCGCTTTTAGGAATCGAGCTAACGATCTCACGCGTGCGATGCGGACTGCTTGCATTTGAGTCATTGAAGAAAGCTTTATGAAGAAAAAAAACCCCTATCCATACGTCAATCGGGCAGACAATCTCGGTGAGGTGGCTATTGAATACGCACCGGCGGCGCGCGTGATGCTCGATTATGGTCTGCACTGCGTGGGCTGTTTTGCCAACCGCTTTGACACGGTGGAAAACGGTGCACTGCTCCACGGGTTATCAGAAGAAGAGGTTGATCAGATGTTGAAAGAAGTCAACGAAGCAGTTGCAAAAGACGAAAAGAAGCGGTAGAGTTAAAGTATGGCAAAGATTAAAATCCGCGTGGATCAAAACATTTGTATTGGTGCCGCATCGTGCACGGTTGTTTCTCCAAGCGTGTTTAAGATTAATGACCAGAATAAAGCGGTCGTCATTGATCCGGCAAACCCTTCAAACGCAGCTCCAGAGCTCACCTTGGACGTCGATGAGACAAAGAAACAGGAAATCATAGACGCGGCTCGCTCGTGCCCGGTTGCCGCCATCTTCATTCACGACGAGCAAGGCAACCAAATTTACCCTTGAAAAAGAGCAACGTCACACCTACTCTGATGGATGAAGGATGGAATGTAGTTTATTATCAAGCTTCTCAAAGTCGTACTTCTCCAGTGTATGATTTTATCGAAAGTTTAGACCGAAAGGCACAATCCAAGGTTTCAAACTCCTTGGATCTTCTCGAAAAGTATGGTATTCAATTAGGACAGCCGCATGTGAAGAAGGTCACCGGAACAGATCTCTGGGAACTTCGTATATTAGGAAGCGACAGTACACGCATATTTTATGTTGCGGTGACTGGAAAAAACTTCTTGTTGCTCCATGGTTTTCGAAAGAAGAAACAAAAAACTGATCAGAGAGAGATAAGGACCGCGCTCGAACGACTGAGAGAATATCGTTCTCGTGTATCTCTCTAGTCTTTTGGATATTGCATATATAGCAAAATTGTGATATGCTTTATGTATGAACTGGAAAACACATAAACAACAATTGTTAAAAAACCCTGAGTTCCGAAAAGCCCTGAAAGAAACAGAGCTTGAATTTCAAATCGCGAGGGTCATTATTGAAGCCAGAATCGACAAGGGTTTTACCCAGAAAGAACTCGCAACGAAGTTGCATACGAAACAGTCGGTAATTTCGAGAGTCGAGAATGCTAAAACAACGCCATCTCTGTCTTTTCTTAAAAGGATTGCCGACGCGTTACACCTTTCTCTTCAGATTCAATTCAGACCAGTGTAGAGATCGGTTGCCGCTATCTTCATTCACGACGAGCAAGGCAACCAAATCTACCCTTGACGATCGTGATAATCTAACTTCATGAAAGAACGCTGGGCGTCCCTTATTTCTGGCGGCGGAACAACTATGCAAGAAATGGTGAAGGCTTGCCAAACGGGAGAGGTCTCCTTGGATATTGCTTGTGTCATCTCAAGTACTCCTTCTGCGGGCGGAATAGAGAAAGCGAGAAAGTTAGGCATCCCTGATACAGATATTGTCGTCGTCAATCCAGATATGTTTGGCGGCGGTCATGGAAGAGTAGACCAAGAGAGATTTGGCTTGGCGTTGTTGCGCGCATTAAAAGAACACGGTGTGACAGTAGTGACGCAGAATGGTTGGCTCCCCCTAACCCCCAGTGTTGTCATTGATGCGTATCCAAATGCAATGTTTAATCAACATCCCGGGCCGGTCCCAGAGTTTGGCGGAAAAGGAATGTTCGGCCGGCGGGTCCACGCCGCAGTGCTTCTTTTTCGAAGAATGACGGGGAGAGATTTTTGGACCGAAGCGGTAGCACAACGGGTTCACAAGAAATATGACCGGGGGGCTGTTGTACGTTCGAGCAGAGTCGAGATTCATCCGGAGGATACGGTTGATGATCTCCAGCAACGCGTCTTACCAATAGAACACAGAACGCAAATAGCATTACTGAAAGATGTTGTAGATGGAAACGTGAATGAGGCACCCAGAATTGAAGGATTGATTCGGCCAGAAGAAGAACAAATCTTACTTTTAGCAAAAAGGACTGCAAGGATATTGTATCCGCACGGGTAGTCTTGCTATGGCATTACAAGAAATTCGAGTTGGATCTATTGGTCGAGATGTGAAAGGACGCGGAGTGTTCTCCGAAGCTCAGCGGACGATTGGTATACCTGCACTGCAAGATGTCAAAACTGCGCGCGTTTACCGACTTGAAGGTATCACTGAAGAGGAAGCACAAAGATTAGCCCGGGCTCTTTTTGTTGAACCGATCGATCAAACTGTTGCCGTCAACAAACCTCTCGTTATCGATACCCAAAAGGTCGTTGAAGTTGCGTATAAACCGGGAGTCATGAACCCAGAATCTGCATCCATCCTCAAAGCGGCAAGAGATCTTGGTATCGGCCTCGTTGCTGCAGATTCCAGTACAGAGTATGCGTTTTACGGTTCAGTGAGTGCAGCAGAGGTCGATCAAATTGTTCAACGTTTATTGATGAATAAGACCGTTGAACATGTTGTTGTAAAGCCTCCACGAACACTTCTCATTACAGGTGAAGCTGGTTTAGTGGCGACCGTTCCAATCCGAGAGGCGATCGATCAGCAGCTCCTGGAGTTGTCGAAAGATAAGCTTTTTCTCAATCTTGAAGAAATGCAGGTCATTCAGCGCTACTTCAACAAACTTGGACGGAATCCGACCGATTGTGAACTCGAAATCATTGCAGCCCGATGGAGTGAACATTGTGGGCATAAAACGTTTAAGGCAAAAGTTGTCGTCGATGGAATGGAGAAACTGCCGCTTTTTACGAGGATTACCGAGACGGCGAGGCAATATTTTGGCGATCTTGTGATATCTGCTTTTGAAGATAACTCCGGCGTCATGCGATTTTATGATGGACAAGCAATCTGTGGAAAGGTTGAAACACACAACAGCCCTTCAGCCATTGAGCCTTATGGAGGAGCAATGACAGGAAGCGGTGGGGTGTTCCGTGACATTCTTGGAACTGGACAGGGCGCAAAAGTCGTTATTTCGACCGACGTGTTCTGTTTTGCACCACTTGCCTTGGATCCAGCGACGTTACCTGAAGGCTGCTTGCATCCCGACTACCTCCAAAGGCGCGTCGTTGCCGGTGTCAGAGATTACGGAAATAGGATGGGGATACCAACGAATAACGGATCCGTCCACTACCATCCAGATTTTCGAGCAAAACCATCGGTGATTGTTGGTGCCTATGGTATCCTTCCTGAAAAATCGGCACAAAAAGGACAACCACGCGTTGGTGATTTTGTCGTGGTTATCGGCGGAAAGACTGGTCGCGATGGTATTCACGGCGCAACGTTTTCATCTGGAGAAATGACAGAAAGGACGGCGCATGTCAACGCGTCTGCAGTTCAAATTGGGAATGCGATAGAAGAAAAGCGGATGGCGGATGCCATCATCGAAGCGAGAGACTGCGGTTATATTCGCGCCATTACTGATTGTGGGGCAGCTGGATTTTCGTCTGCAATCGGTGAAATGGGGGAGAATGTTGGGGTGACAGTGGATATAAGCCGCGCGTCGCTCAAGTATCCAGGCCTCTCGCCATGGGAGATTTGGCTCTCTGAATCGCAGGAGCGGATGGTCGTTGCAGTTGACCCGAACAACAAAACAGATTTTCTCGCTATCTGCAGGAAATACAATGTTGAGGCAACGGTCCTGGGATGTTTTGACGGGAGTCATCGACTCCAGGTAATGTTTGGAGAACACGTGATCGCAGATTTGGACTACGATTTTTTAAAACATGGATTGCCACAACGGACGATGAAGGCCAGATGGGAAAAACCAGTGGCAGCTCCGGAGACGCCGGAATTTCGGAATGAGTGGATCGGGTGGATCGATGCGCTGAAGAAAGTCTTGGCTCACGGAAATGTTTGTTCAAAAGAATCCATTGTCCGGCAGTACGACCATGGGGTGCAGGGGACCAACGCTCTCTCGCCATTTGGAGGTATCTATCACGATGGTCCAAATGATGCTGTGGTGATTACACCGATTCTGGGAAAACCGTATGGACTTATTGTGTCGCATGGATTGAACCCTGTGTTGAATAGAAAAGACCCATATTGGGGAAGCGTATGGGCAGTTGCCGAAGCGATGGCGAATTACGTTGCGGTTGGGGGAAACCCAGACGAAGCGTGTTTGATCAATAATTACATCTTCCCTGTTCCGGATGAAATGTACATGGGCGCGTTAGACGAATCGGTCGACGCAGTGGTGGATTGTATGCACGCACTTGAACGTCCGGTTATCTCCGGAAAAGATAGTTTATCCTCGACGTATCGGGGAAATGGTCAGGTCATTCAGATCCCACCTGTTTTGTGCATATCTGTATTTGGAAGAATTCCTGATGTTGAAAAAACCGTCACATCTGATTTTAAAAAGCCGGGATCAACATTATTGTTGGTCGGTCATCTTGATCCAAGCATGGGTGGGTCTGTCTATGAGGATATTTTTGGTCCTGTTCGGAATGTTCACGGTGAGGTTAACAATAAGGTCCCAAGGGTCCATCTCGGCGTGTTGCCAGATGTCCTGCGTGTAGTGCACCACGCGATTCAGACCGGGAAGGTCTTGTCGTGTCATGATGTCAGTGAGGGTGGAGTATTGAGTGCAGTATGCGAGATGTCATTTGGGGGAGATATTGGCGCAATAGTTACCCTCCCTCGATATGTTGTCGATCCAGATGTCTTTTTGTTTAATGAAACAGCCGGTTGTTTTGTGATTGAAGTTGAGAATGAAGCAGTAGCCGACGACCTTTTTAGCGAGCTACCATATCCGTATATAGTTCTTGGAAAAACAACACGCGAGAAAGAATTACGTCTTACATCGAATGACGCAGGCCCGTTGACGGTATCGATTGACGAGTTGAAGCAGGCCTGGAAATCTCCTTTGCAGAAAGTTTTCCAATGAACGAGCGGGGTCCACGCATTTGCGTATTGAAAACGGATGGTATTAATTGTGATGAAGAAAAAATGCATGCATTTGCATTGGCTGGAGGACGGCCGTCGCTGGTTCACGTCAATGAGTTACGGTCAGGTGATATTCGACTGCAAAATTTCCACATCCTTGATATCCCTGGAGGTTTTTCATACGGCGATGATATTCGCTCAGGAAAAATTCTTGCGCTTGAGTTAACGACATTTCTTGCTGATCAAATCAATGACTTTGTAGAGCAGCGGAAAGGTCTCGTTTTGGGTGTATGTAATGGGTTTCAGGTGTTGGTGCGGACAGGACTTCTTCCATTTGGAACGCTTGACCAGATGCACGCAACGCTCGCCGACAATGATTCCGGCCATTTTGAATGTCGGTGGGTCAATTTGAAAGTGAATGACAAAAGTCGATGTGTCTTTGCCGGCGAACTGCATGAGGTCGTAACGTTTCAAGTCGCCCATGGAGAGGGCAAGTTCTTTGCTCCTGGTGAAACAATGGAGCGTCTTGAAAATCAAGGCCTAGTCGTGTTTCGCTACGTGGATGTGTTGGGAGAGCCGACCCAAGCATATCCATTGAATCCGAATGGGTCACTCAATGCAATTGCGGGAATTTGTGATCCAACTGGAAGGATTTTGGGCTTAATGCCGCATCCGGAGCGTTTTATTCGTCGGACTCAATATCCAAACTGGCGCAGAATGGAAGATATTGAACCACACGGGCTGCCTTTGTTTAAGAGTATAGTGCGTTATGCAGCGCAAATGTAAATCGGGTTTTTCTCCTCAACTGATACAATAGAAAGACATGCAAACTGCCCACTACCTCATTCTCGGGGGGGGGATTGCGGGAACCACGGCCGCAGAAACCATCCGCAAACTCGATTCTACCGGCACCATTATGGTCATTGATTCCGAAGGCGAGCCTTTGTACTCGCGCGTGTTGCTCCCGCATTTTGTGAAAGGCCAGATTCCCGAAGAGCAAGTGTATCTGCGTCAACGTTCCTGGTATGACGAGCAAAAGATCGGGCGGATCGAAAAGGTGCGCGCGACCAGCATCGATCCTGTGAATCGACGTGTCGAACTGAACAATAACGAGGTTATTGAGTACAACAAACTCCTCATTTCCACCGGCGGCGTTCCGAATACATGGGATATTCCAGGGGGAAGTGTCCCCAACGCAGTGCCGTTATGGACATTAGAAGATGGCCGCAAAATGAAGTATCTTCTCGCCCGAGGCGAGGAAAAACATGCAGTTGCGGTTGGGGGTGGATTTATTTGTACGGATTTAGTGCCAATTTTCCTTGCCGCAGGCTGGAAAACAACCCTGGTGGTGCGTGAGCCGCATTTCTTTTGGGGGTTACTGGATGAAGAAAGCAGCCGAATATTTGAAACCGCGATGATCGATGCGGGTCTCACGATTCTGTATAACGAAGAAGTGGTTGCAGTGAGCCGGGAAACGCATACCACCAGCCTGCAGCTTTTAAGCGGCAGAGTCATTACGGCAGATTTGATCGGTCTCGGCATCGGCGTGCACGCAGATTCCAGCCTTTTCCGGTCGGCCGGGTTGAATGTCAAACAGGGCGGTGTAGAGACGAATGAGTACCTGGAGACGTCGATGGCTGACATTTGGGCTGCTGGGGACACCGCGGTCTTTTTTGACGTCAATGCCGGGATTCACCATAAAGTCGGCAACTGGACGAACAGCCAAGAACAAGGGCGGACCGCCGGGGTGAATATGGTTGGAAAGGAACGCCAGCCTTATCACTTAGTCACCGCGTATACGGTCCAGCTGTTTGGGTGCTCACTTTCGTTCGTCGGTGATTTTGAGCTGACTCCGGATATCGAAACAGTGGTTGTTGGCGATACTGCAAAGAAAGAACGCGGGCGGCTTCTTTTATACAAGAACCGTCTCGTGGGCGCAACCCTGTGCAACCTCCCTCAACTCCGAGGACCGTTGACGCAGCTTATTCAAGATCACGTTGACCTGCTGTCTTTGCGTGCTACACTAGAGAAGGGTTCTTATGTCTGTCTTCTTCGCACCAATCCGAACACTCCCGCCAGCTGGCGGGCCACCAACGTATAAGTTTTTGCTGCACGGGCGGTGGGTGACGTCGGGTTCCACGCAGACCCTGGATATTCACTCACCCATTGACGACCATCTGGTGGGCCGCATTCAAATCGTCACCAAATCCGAAGTTGAATCAGCCGTCAAAACCGCAGCTATTGCGCAACAGGGATGGGCGGAGAAACCGTTGTGGGATCGGGT
>JAUYPR010000016.1 GCA_030695785.1 bacterium | reverse complement strand
GAAAGGAAGGAATGCCTTGAGCAAGAGAGATCATATCAGGGTAGTCTTTGGCTATGAGGTCCATTTTCTTTGTTGCCGCAATTTCAATTGAAAAAGCTGCTCTTGAAAATGATAGTGTTTCTCTTTCTCTCATATATTCTTGACAATTGAAGCAAGAATTTTCCTAGGTGTAAAGTTTATGACATTTTTTTACAAAATGTTACAATATGTAATAGGTCTAACATATATGATGCGAATATCGGACTCAGTAAAAGAAATCCTTCTTGAAGATAGTGTTGTTATAGAAGCCATGCAAAGGGGTCTCATCAACCTTAGTGCTTATGCAAAGCAAATACATAAAGCCGTTGAAGAGAAGACCATGAAACCCGTCGCCTTAGGAACGATTGTTGTGACCCTGTCGCGATTAACAAATATCATTCATACCCAGCCGGCATTCCATCCGAAGGTTGAAATCGCAAGTCTTAGCGTTACGCCAGGCTTAGGTGTAGTAACCTATGAAAAAACAGAACAAAACAAAGTAAAACTAGCTGGCTTTAATAGTCCAATAATAAAGGGGAAGGATTTTTTTGCTGTTACGGAAAGTCTATATGAGATAACAATTATTTGTTCTGAATATGTAAAAAGCACTTTTATAAAATATTTTCAACAAGACCCTATGATTACAATCAATGGTTTGGTTGCTGTTTCTGTCCGGTTCTCCCTTGACTATATAGAAGCTCCAAATACGATTTATTCCCTGATGAGCGCTTTAGCAACCAGACACATTAATATAATAGAGGTTGCTTCAACCTATAAGGAGTTTTCTTTCATAGTCCGCCAGATAGATATGGATAAAACAGTTCGAGCACTGGATGCATATTCTCGAAAATAAGAAAACACACTTGTTTTTCAGAGTATTATTGACAAATACCCCGTCCTTTGTCATAATGCGGTGAATAACTATGATCGGTAGTTCTGATTTATTGACGAAAACAAAAAAAACAACAAAGAAAACCCTCAAAAGAGGGGGGTTCTTCGCGTAATTTTTCGTCAAAATTTCGCAAAAGATTATCCCTCAAATGAGGGATTTTTTATCTTTGAGAGAAGACAACATGCGGAGCGAACAAACACCTCAATATAGTAAAGAGTACCCTCCAAGCGAAAAATTATTCGTGATGAAATTCGGCGGGACATCGGTTGGGAATGCACACGCAATCGAGCAAACTGCTTCTATTATTCAAAAAAGCCTCAAGGATACACCCTGTTGCCTTGTCGTTGTCGTTTCGGCGATTCGGGGTGTAACGGATAGTTTAGTAACAATTGGGCGGAATATCGAGAAGAATGCACGTGAGGAAAACGACCTCATCATTGAAGATCTTGAATATCGCCATTGGAACGTTGTGAACAACCTCGAACTTCCGTCATCAATTCATGTAGAACTTTTTGACGGGATAGAAAAATTATTTGTCCATCTCCGAAAAACTATTTCCACAACAACTCCTTTCAACTTAGAGTCTCTCGATCCTCTCCTCTCATTCGGCGAACGTTTCAATGCCCGCATCGTCGCCGCAAAACTCAAAGCAATAGGGATACAAGCTGAAGCGCTCGATGCTTCATCGTTTATTGAAACCGATGACCATTTTGGTAACGCATACCCCAACTTTGCCAATACAGAAATTTACGCGAAGAGAGCAATATATCCGCGGCTACATTCAGGAATAGTCCCAGTTGTCACTGGTTTCATTGGTGCGACACGAGACAATAGGATGACGACCCTCGGCCGCGGCGGTTCAGATTACACTGCATCTATTCTTGGTCGCGTCCTTCATGCGCAGGAGGTTTGGATCTGGACGGATGTCGATGGTCTTTACTCTGCTGACCCTCGAACGAACCCCGACGCAACATTCTTACCTGTCGTTAGCCAGGAATATGCGCAGGAGTTAGCCCAGCAGGGCGCGAAGGTTCTTTACAGGAAGACAATTGAACCGCTTTTGGGGCAAGATGTTATCCTGCGGATAAAAAATACGTTCCATCCGGAATTTCCTGGAACAACAATTATTCCCTCAAGGTAGAATTTTTCTCTTGGACAAGAAGATGCTCAGGAATCATGCCTTCTGCAATGTATCGAGAACGATCACCAGCAGGTAAATCTTTAAAACCCAAAAGGGCGCCTCTGCAATTTGCCGCCCCACATCGACACGGTAGACCTGTAACTGTTAACTCATATTCCATTGTTGCGTAATCGACGGCGACGTCTTCCCCTGCCGCGATTGATCGCCTCGCATAAATGAACAGACGTTTCTTTCCTTGCGAAGATTGAACCTTCACATAGACGTTTGGGTCACATGAGTGATTTAGATAATAACCAAACGTTGGAGTCTCTCCATCAAAAGGATCAATGTGTTCGTTTGGCCCAACTTGAAAACTCCACTTTGTTCGTTGTTCTACAATTGGCCCAAGGACCTCGAATACGACATCGTGAGGTTGAAACCGACGCGTTGCAATCACTCCTTGATCACCTACAATACATCGACTGGCGCCGACTCGCACATCAAAAGACATTTTCTTCCGCATAATTTTATTCTTGCACAAATCAATGTCTTATGTCAATTTTTCAAAAAAAGATGCTACAATAAAAACACGTCAATGACAGAAAGGAGTATTCTGCTCAAACCAAGAGGCACTGAAGCAATGCTTCCGCATGGGGGTCTTCCTGAAGTTTTCTCTCCATATCTCGCAAACCTCATCATTCAAACAGGTGGATCTGATGGTCCGATTGGCAGACAGTTTGTTGCGCAGCCAGAGTTAGAGCGATCCCACGGCGCAGCAGTACTGAGCGATCCTTTGCTTGAAGATATGCACGAGGTGGCTCCAGGCCTTGTCTATAAATATCGAGCTGGGATTGATAAAGACGGTCATGCATATCATGGAAGAGCACTATTTACCATTACACGAACCTGTGCCGCGTATTGTCGTTTTTGTACGCGTGGACGGGAGGTCGGAATACCGGCAAGTATTGAGAGTTCTCTCTCTGGGGCGCTTTCCCACGTTCCCCATCTTTCTGTAGATC
>JAUYPR010000068.1 GCA_030695785.1 bacterium | reverse complement strand
GTCCCAAATCTTGCGTCAAAAAACGGCAAGGTGTGGGAAGTCATTATCCCGGGTGTTGCCGAGCAAGAGGACGTGGCCCGGTATGATGTAAGTCTTCATATCCCGACATCCTTTGGCGAGCCGTCGTTTCTCTCGCCAAAGCCCCGTAATGACCGAACCATCCCTGAAAAGAAAACGAACTATCTCACATTCATCTACCGCAAAGAGGACGTGCTCAAAAGCGGAGTCACTCTCCTCTTTGGCCGGCTGCAAACCTATGCATTTAAGCTCCAATACCATCTATATAACCCGAATGTGGTCCCGATTTTCACCGACATTACGCTTCCACCTGATACGGCATTGCAATCGGTTATCTATACGTCATTCAGCCCGCAACCTGAAGATGTCAACATAGATGAAGATGGAAACACGATTGCGCGGTATCAGCTAACAGCCGGACAAAAGATTGATGTTCTTGCAGAAGGCCAGATTAAAGTCCGCATGGATCGAGAAGGGGACATTCCAAAACTCTCAAACGATCTTCGGGCGAAGCTCATCGCACCAAACCGGTATTGGGAAGTGGGACATGCGGACATCGTCAAAAAAGGACAGGAGCTAGGAAGTCCGCAAGCAATCTATGATTTTGTGCGAAATTTCCTCAAGTATGACTACGACCGTGCCGGCCAAGATTCGATCGAGCGTATGGGGGCACTCCAGTCGTTACGCGAACCGAACAAAGCCGTATGTATGGAATTCACTGATCTCTTTATTGCGATTGCCCGTGCGACCGGCATTCCTGCACGCGAAATGAATGGGTATGGATTTACCACCAACAGGAAACAGCGCCCGCTATCATTGCGCGCGACCACTGATGTTTTGCACTCCTGGCCCGAGTATTGGGATGAAAAGGTCGGTTGGGTTCCAGTTGATCCGACCTGGGCATCCACCACCGGCGGGATTGACTATTTTTCAAGTTTCGACCTCAATCATGTGGCATTGGCCATCCATGGAACGTCGTCGCGCCTGCCGTACCCAGCCGGATCATTTAAATACGAAAAAGGGCAAGGCCCGGATATTTCTTTCTCTTTTCCGGATATAGAGGTTGAACCAAAAGGAATGCTCGAAGTTCGTTTCGACATTGACCCAACCATTCCGGCCGGTTTTCCAAGCAAAGGGACAGTGACCGTACGAAATAACGGGAATACGTTTTTGGCGGCGGAACCCTTAACCATCATCACAAAAGCGACGCGTGTGTTGGGTCCATCCACGATTCCAATCGGAATACTTCCTGCTTTCTCGCACCGCGAGATTGCACTAACATTTTACCCGGATGGATGGTGGACATCGGAAGACGAAACGATCACTATCCAATCGGGCGAGATTGCTGTGTCACAACATGTTAAAATTCGTCCAGTTTCGGCAATGTTCTTTGTCCCCTGGATTTTGGGTATTGCCGGGTCAGTCGCGATTCTTGCAATGAGCTATGGCATTGTACGAGCTATCCATCGGAAACAGATCGTCCTCCCTTCCATCCCGAGTATGGGGGAAGTTTCGCGTGCTACGAGTGGGTCAGAGCCAAAAGAGACGCCTCTTGAACCTCCTCAAAAGTTTGCCGGCCGAACCCGGCGTGTATTTATTCGAAAATCAAAACGCTCATATCCTTTACGTCGGCAAAGCTAATCGGCTACGGTCGCGCGTCCGTTCCTACTTTACCGGAAGTCCAGGGCCAAAAGAACAGATTATTCGAAGGGATTGCATCGCCATTCGTTTTATCGTTGTCCGTTCCGAACTCGAAGCACTGCTTTTAGAAATGACCCTTATCGGACGTTTGCAGCCCCCGTTGAACGCGGTTTTAAAAAATGAACGCGCACGTGTATATATTGACATTGACAAAGGTTTGGCGCATCCAACCATCAAGCTCACGCGCCGGATGCCAGAAGAAAAACAACATGTCCGGTTTGGCCCGTTTCCGTCAACCACAGCCGCCCGACACGTCCTCTCTGTTATTCGAAAGCTTTTCCCATATTACACAAAAAAACATGATGCACGCCGTTCCTGCCTCTTCTGCCACTTGGGTCTGTGTCCCGGCCCGACAGACTCGGTCAACATCACGCTCTACAAAACGACCATTCGACACATCCAGCTGTTCCTGCAGGGCCGCATTGACAAGGTTGTTCGCGAACTTGAACACGATATGCAGGAAGCATCAAAAAAAGAAGATTTTGAACGGGCTCTCTCACTCAAACAAACCATCAACCACATCGCTTTCGTGACCCAACCAGTTATTGAACCCGATCTTTATGTTCAAGATCCATTACTTTTAGATCGTCAAAGGGCACACGGGCTCAGTTCACTGCAGAAGCTTTTGAAACTTCCATCGATTCCAAAAAGAATCGAGGCATACGATATGTCGCATTTGCAGGGGACAGACGCGGTTGGGAGCTTGGTCGTGGTGACAAATGGGGCGCCGGATTCTCAATCATATAGAAGGTTTAAGATCAAACTTGGGGGAGAAAATAATGATCTCGCCATGATTGCAGAGGTCATGAGCCGACGTTTGAAGCATACCGAATGGCCATTTCCGGACCTTTTTGTCATTGATGGAGGGTCCGCACAACGTGAGTCAGCGGAGAGAATCATTCGACAATCTGGTGTCCAAACCGCTGTCATTGGACTTGCGAAACGCGAAGAGGTCATTGTGACGGCATACGGAACAATCAAGCTTCCTCGAGAAGACAACGCACTCCAGCTTTTGCAAATGCTGCGCGACGAAGCGCACCGGTTTGCGAGATCGTACCATCATCAATTACGCAAAAAACATCTGCTTGGAGCATAAGTCCGTCTGTTATACTTTTATTATGCGGAAGCTTCTCCGACTATACCTCCTATCGATCCTCACCCTTCAAGTCATCCTCACCATCCATCCCGGATTTGCCTTTCAAGGAAGCGCGCAGCAATTTCTGTTCGCCGCAGCAGTATTCGCGCTCCTGCAAAGTGTTGTCAGACCGCTTCTTTCAATCATTCTTCTTCCATTGAATCTTCTCACGTTCAACCTTTTTTCCATTCTTTTGCATATCATTGTTTTATATTTCCTTACGAGCCTTGTCCCTGAATTTGTTTTTCGTGCGTTTTCGTCCTTTGAAGTGTCTTTAGGCGGTATCCGTCTCGCTGCGTTTGAAGCTCCACAAATTGTCTCGGTTCTTCTCGCGGCAATTCTTTTAGCGATAGTAAATAGAACCTTGCGCTGGCTCTTTGCGTGAAGCGTGAAGCGTGTTAGAATATTCTTATGCAGACACTTTTGCCTCTTCTGCAAATGCTGACAGCCGGAACACTCATTGCAGTGATTTTGCTTCAGGCCAAAGGAACCGGTTTGTCGTCTACGTTTGGGGGTGCTGGTATGTTTTACCAGAGCCGGCGGGGGATTGAAAAGATTTTTTTCCGTCTCACCGTGGCACTCGCGGTTATTGTCGGTATTCTTTCTGTGTTGAACATTTGGCTCGCCCCATAATATGCTTCGGTCGACGCGTGTCTTTTTTTGGTTTTTACGATCGTCCATCCAGCGCTACTGGAAGCGGTATCTGCTGATCGTATGCATCCTCGCATCAATCGGAGGTTTTCTTTTTCAAAACCCCCTCAAAATGAAAAGGTCCATCAATATCGGGGTTGTTGGGAGTACCACCGAGAAAACACTGCCGCGGGAAATCACGAAAAAAATAAGCCGCAGCCTTATGACTCTTTCACCGGGAGGAATACCAACCAAAGACATTGTTGAGCAGTGGGAGGTTTCAGAAGACGGCAAAAGCTATACGTTTCATATTCAACGCGGGTTGTTTTGGCACGACGGCCGGCCGGTTTACGCGGACAATATTGCTTCGGTCTTTACCGAGAGTCATGTCGAGGTGCTTGACAGCTACACGATACGGTTTTCTCTCACTGAACCGTTTTCGCCATTTCTCGCGACGATTGCCACAAAACCTATCCTCCAGGGCCTCTCCGGGTTTGGGCCGTATCGCGTGTCCGGCGTTTCGCACAACGGTGAGAACATTGAAACACTCATCTTAGAAGATGAGACCAAAAAGCTCGTGGTCCATTTTTACCCAAATCAACAGTCAGGGCAAACTGCGCTGAAGCTTGGGGAAATCCAACTCTTTGGAACAACACTGCCAATGACGTTCAATTGGGAAAATATTGAAGTCACGAACGTTCCCTCCTCCAAGCGTGCGCTCACGCTTTTTTTCCGCATGACGCATCCTTTACTTGGATCAAAAGCGGAACTGCGCGCTGCCCTTGGCGCTGCTGCGCCTCGCTTGCCTGCGGTGGATGGACAACTGCGGCCAATTGGACCCATTGCGCCAACCTCGTGGGCATATTCAGAACCCACGAAGAAGTTTGCCGAGAATCTTGAGTTTGCGAAGCAATTGCTTTCAGATCTCGAGCTTCCCGAGGGAGATCACGCGTTTACACTGACGACGACGGGTGCGTTTGAACAGGAGGCAAAAGACATTTCGGCGGTTTGGGAAACGCTTGGTTTTCAAGTGAAGGTGGATATCCAGCCAACGATTCCGGAGGAATTTGATGTGCTGCTGACGGATCTGGATATTCCAGAAACGCCAGACCAGTATATGTTGTGGCATTCAACACGTGCAACGAATATCACAAAATATAAAAGCGAACGCATTGATAAACTGCTTGAGGACGGACGGATGGTATTGGATATTGATGCGCAGAAGAAAATCTACGCTGACTTCCAGCGATATTTCATTGACGACGCCCCTGCGTACATGCTTTCCTACCTTCCATACACGATCTATCATTCCAAAAAAATTTCTCCTGAAGAAGCGAAGGAACTACTGCAGGACGCCTATTAGTACAAGTTTCACCGCGAGAGAGGTAAAATATAAGTTCCCTGACGTGGAACAAATGTGACCGTTGGCCTTGACTCTGAGGGCTGATGAGCGAACCTGTACTGAGCGTAGTCGAAGTAGTCGAACCATATCTTCGATTCCGAGATCACTCAGATTCGAGGAACTCGAATCTGAGTGGAATAGGTTCGCCATGTTTCGGGAAAACAAAATACAAAGGGGATAAAAGGTCAAAAGATCAAAAGCTTAAGCGCTTTTCACTCCCACGGAACGGCCACCCAAGCGCGGATAGTGACGCTGCGGATTCAGAGCCCAGCGGACGCGCAAGCCACCGCCCGAACCGAAGCCGGCGTAGACCACCATATCGTCACACCGAGACCCGAGCAACCGAGCCCATGTATTACCCTGATCTAAGAATTTTCCAGTAAAAAGCTTGCTCTCCTCACCGGCAACAATGTATTCACTTACATTCATTTCTAATCTTCCATCGGCAGCAATTCTCTCTCTAAGCTGCTCTTCAGTTGTATCAAGATAAGGTGCATCAATACTTACTTCATAATCAAACCAACCGAATCTGTCAGCCTCATTCGTTACAGAGTTTTCTTCTTGTACGCTATGGTTCCCAACCAAGGGAACATTTTAGCAAATAGCGGTCGATCCTTTTGTGTCATAAGCCTCTCTGGTAGATACCCAATGCGTCTGCCTGCTTTTACCATTTCTGCCAGCTCTTCCAAACTTCTGTCACAGGGTGGGACAATAACCTTAAGACCGGCACTTTCTCCCAGGACTCGCCATATTGTTTGAAATGTTTTGGTAACTAGTTTTGGGGTTAGAGGACTTTCTTTGAATTCCCTTACTGCAAAAGCGAGAACATCTTGTGGTTTATCTTTCTTTGCGGGAGTTGGAATATACTAGAACCTATTTGTATGCTTAGTACTTTACACAACCATAGGTTTTGTATACCTTATAGACAAAACCATATCTACAAAATCGGAACCTAATCGTGTTGGAGGAGAAGTTCTACCACCAAGTCGTGATTCTGGTATAGCTGCTACTAGTTCTCGAGCAGTTCCAAATACCTTAAAATAGTCTTCTGCACCAGCAGCATAAGTAATATCAGCTAAAACTTCCGCCTCTAATCCGCTAAGTTTTAATCCAGGTTGTTCAAACATTTCTACTAATGCAGGATAATGATTTGCTTGCATTAAACTCACCCTTCTTTTATCTTCATAATTTATTCCTCTATGAGCCCCTAAAACCAAGTCTAATACTGTCCACCCTCTACTTAGAATTAGAGGATAGGCCCAGCGAGATACTTCAGGTACATCTACAAGAAACGCTCCAACAGTATGAATCAGTCTTTGTATTCGTTGATTCATAATAGATAGAAGAGCCCTTCTTTCATATACGGATTTCTGTAACCCTTGATAAGTTTCATCCAAGAGTGTTCTAAAATAATCCCTAACAAATTCACGATGGTCAAAATTGAGAGCATCTAAGGCATTTTGTTGATTTATTCCTTCTCCCAGTAAAGCTACGTCTAAATCATATGCTAACTCCCGTGGAAGATCCAAAACATGCCGCTCTAGGGAGTAAGGAATAGATAATTCTTTCATAAGTGATTTTACAAAGGAATTATATCTGAAAGAATATACCCTGTCAAACTTGTGCAGGGGTCAGCACATGGTATACACTTTGTTGATGGGTTCACCGTATGGTGCTTGAAGACAGGGAGAGTTACTTGAAAAGTCTGGATGACAGGCATTTTGACTATGTTTGGTGACCCCGCTAAGCCTGATTTCACTAAGCTTAGCTTTGTGACCCGCCAGGGATTTGAACCCTAAACCTACTCCTTAAGAGGGAGTTGCTCTACCGTTGAGCTAGCGGGCCGCGTAGAGCTCACTGCGTTCGCCACGCGGTGAACCGAAATAGTTCAGGAGCTGTTTTTTTAAAAACTTTCTTCCTGATCCGCTTTTTAAAAACTTCTCTCGACCGAGAGCATCAGATCGATGTACGTATGCCTCATAGTATATCAGTCTCCAAGGACGGAATTGCTTAGACGAGGGTACAAATCCGTCATTGTGTTTTCTCAGTCTTTGTTCTACTCCTATTGGAGTATAGCCAATATACCATCGTTTACCTGTAATACTTTCAAGCAAGTAGACAAAATACATTTTAGATTGGTCAAAACGGCTTGCCGCGTAAAGAAATATACGTGGCTTGCCGCGTAGCCGCATCCTATGCGGCTTTACGCGGTGCGCCTGGAGGGATTCGAACCCCCGACCTCCTGCTCCGAAGGCAGGCATTCTGATCCGCTGAACTACAGGCGCCGTGAATTTATTATACCTCTTTCTGACGTCGTATTTCAGTTTAGGGATTATTGACAGTAATTACCTGCTTGATGAAGCTATCCGACCAGCCGATATTTTCCTTGACCAGGCGGTGCCGAAGGTAGTAGGAACCAGCCGGGATATTTGGTTGAACAGTTACCTCTATACGTATTGTTTCTCCTGGGTTAACGTCACTCGGAATATCGAAGCGTTGATCCAAGATCCAATCTATTCCAGGTGTATCATTTTCCGAACCAAAGCTTACACCAAGCCGAAAGGGATTCTCCCCACTCCTATTCCAAGTCTCAAATCCATTATTTGTCAGAGAAATTTCATACGTCTGGTCATATCCAACCGGCCAAGTTTCCGGGGGCGTTCCCTCAAAAGAAACATCCAGCGATTTCTTTACCTCAACCTCAAGCTTCAACATCGATGGCGACCATGCAATTCCTTCTTTCACTAAACGGTGCCGCAGGTAGTATCGACCAGGTATATTAGGTGATTGAACATTAACCGTGAGTGTTACTTGATTACTAGGGTTGATGACGTTTGGGAGCAGAAATCGTTGGTCTGTTACCCACCCGATACCAGCAGTATCGTCTGAGCCGCCGAAATTCACACCGAGTTGAACACGGTTACCGCCACTATGGATCCAAGGTTCAATCCCATTATTCGAGAGGACAACCGAATATTGTTGAGGCTCTCCAATCGTCCAACGAAGAAGGGACTCGGCATCTTGTGGAAACGTGTAACTTGCATTGATCGGTTCGACCACCGTTACTTGGGTTTTCGTGAAATGCGTCGCCCACCCAACATTTTCTTCAACCAAACGATGCCGAAGATAATATGTTCCAGATTGATTTGGGGCAGTCACATTGATATACATCGTTATTCTCTCTCCAGGAGGAACTGAATTTTGGAGTTGGATGCGTTGATCCATGGTCCAGTTGATCCCTGGAGTGTCATCGGCACTGCCAAAGCTGACTCCGAGGTTGACAGGGTTTGCGCCTCCATTATTCCAGGGAATGCCTCCTATATTCTCCATGGTGATGGCGTACGTTTTTGTCTCCCCAGCGGCCCAACGTGTTGGTACAAGAAGTTGATTTGCACTATCAAGATACTCTAGAATCCAAACATTCGTTTTGTGCATTTGAGGAAACCATTCGATATTTTCATGCACTAAGCGATGACGAAGTTTATACGAGAACCGAGTTGTTCTTTTTGTCGCCGGGGCAGTAACACTTATGGTCATGGTCACTGATTCACCCGGAGTAACGTCATTCGGAAGGGAAAAACGCTGATCAGTTGCCCAATCAATCGCTGGGATATCACTCTCATCACCAAAACTGACTCCTAGATTGATAGGATTCGGTCCAGTTGAAGTCCACGTCTCGGATCCTGCGTTTGTCAATGTAATCGAATATGTTTGCGTCTGACCCAAGCCCCAGGTTGTCGGTGGGTTTACTTCATAAAGTGCAAATTTAGGAACAGTCGGCATTTGAACATCGAGCAACAATTCTGTATCGTTATGGCTTACTTGTCGAATAGAAATGTTGTTGATCTGATCAATAAATGACGTTCCATCGGTTAACCACTCATCGTTGTCCGGAATATCAAAATCTCCTAAAGTTCCTGTAGATGGAGTAGAATCCACAAGTTTTGTCAAGGATTCATTTCTCTCATCCCAAATGTGGATCAGGCCACCTGAAAAAGGAACACACCTATCAAGTCCGATTGGTTGCCGATACTCGACATAATAAAATTCATTTGTATCCGGCTTTGGAATCTTCAGCACTTTCACTCCTAACCCCGGTATTTCATACGGTTCAAGACGATACGAACCGTTCGTTCGGACAAACTGGATGTTTCCAGAATCTAATGCTTCAAGTCCAATTTTATGCGGAGCGTTCATATGGCATCTTCCACGTCCCATTGGATCGTATGTATCGCCGTATTCCGACAAAGTACAATTCTCATATCGGTCAATAGATGTTCCATTTTGGCAATATAATCGTGCTGCGTGGTTGAGACCGAAACTATGTCCAAGTTCATGAATAACAACCTGCAGGTCTGACCCGCTTAAAGAAATATAGAGATGATCACCAACAGAATAACTATAATTTGAGCCGCATGGGATTTGAAACAAAATATGCGTAAATCCATCAAAAGATATGCCAGCGTTTCGCGCGGCTTCAAAAAGATCATTTCCTCTGGTAAAAATCTCGCATTGTTCAAAAGAAGGTTCCGTCACCGGAAGCTCGAACGGTCCAAAGTACTCTCCAGTGATTGAAATGCGATTGTACGTATTCTCCAAATAGTATTCTCGCACCGACTGCCCTTGACCGAAACGACCCTGCATTGATCCCGTATTAAAGTAGAGCGCTTCTGTTACATTTTGACCGAAGCTGTTATTGTTACTGTCTGGAGGATTGTTCCCGCGAAAGTATCCACTGATTACAGCTATACGAGGTTCTTGCTGTTGTAGCTGCGGCGTGAGTGTTGCGGCAGGAGGCGAGATGACTTCAATAGACTCATCCTCCTCTGCAAATGCCCGACTGATGAGTTTTTCAAGGAGAGATGAATTTAGTTGATCTGGTGATTCTGTAAAGCGAACAGGGATTACTATTTCTTTATCGAGTACGATACCAGAAAGTTGGACAAAAGCGCCGTTTGCTTCATCAGGAGGAGGGTCGACAAAATGTAGTGTGTACGTTGCTAACAGTTCACCCTCAAATGTTTCCAGGACATACATCGTTGATGCTGATGCTTGAACAACAGTTTCACCATTCTCATTCTCCTCGATCGTGTCAGAATGGAGAAGATGAAGCGTTCCGACCACGTCAATTTTTCTTTCAATATTGCCTTGCATTTCGACGGGAAATTGATCGCGTGTGTTCGCGAGTTGTGCGTGTGAAAGAAACGCCTCTGGTGATGTTTGGATTTCTTCCAGGAGCTGCTGTTTTCTCACCAGCACAATCGTTGCAATGGTTGGATTACTGATCGTTCCGTCTTGAATCGCCTCTTGGAGTTGTGTAGTCAATCGCGCAATTTGATCGTCTGTACGGCCGCTCGTTGTTTGCCGTTTTTGGGCAATATTCACGCCAACGACAATCCCGCCGAGTAATGTCAAAATTACTACAAGCGGAAAAACAATTTTTAAGAAAGAAAAGTCCGGAAGAATATTTCTGATTTTTTGGAAGAAAGATATCTGGGACGATGTATCGAATGATAGGTTTGGTGCAGATTGAGATCCGACATCATCGTCCATACGCTCACTTTATGTGAAAAAGAATACCCCTGTCAAGCGTTTCTGTGGATTTGTGTGAGTTGAAGGATGAGCTCGGCGATACGTTTGGAAGCCATGCCGTCGACCGTCCAGTGACGCATGCGGGAAACAAGGGTTGTTTGCAAAACAGGATCAAAGAAGAATCGCTCTAGCAGTGGTGCTATTTCACCCTTCGTCCGGGCACATGGGCTTGCGCCATCCTGCACCACAATCGGGTCTTCAATATTGCTTGACTCTGCCTTTGCTATGATCTCGGGGATGAGGATGTGCAGGGTAGGGATTTGCCGATAAACAGATTCGATGCCAGTCGTCGAGTATGTGGTCACGACGAGATCCGCGGATAACCCAATGTCATCCGTCGAGAATGTATCTGTATCAATAACTTGGTCTCCGAAGGGACTGAGGATTTCCTTATAGAAGGATTGGTGAATTGTATCGCGTGGATGGCGACGGTTCACAAGTCGAATAGGAACCTGCGGAAAATGTCGCAACGCTTGGACAAGAGCGTGGAGTGTTTCAAGGTTTGCTTCAGTTGGAATCCCCATATATACAATGAGCGTCTCATTTGGAGAAATTCCAAGCTCCTCCCTCACGCGAACCCGCGTTCCGATTCTATCTTCGTGTGCAATTCGATCCAGATTGGGGAGTCCAGTCACGATCACTTTCTCCGGAGAAAATGTTGGATTCGCGTCCAGTTCCCGCTGTTTCGCCCATTCATTTGCGACGCACAAAACGTCAGGAAGGAGCCATGGAACGGTTTGAATGTCCCTATAATGCGGAAAGATGCAGCCAGGGTAATCTTCCACCCAAACAACAGGAATACCGTCGATGGCTGCGTTTGCGGTTAAGGTCATCTCAATGCCAGGTTGAAACGAGGTCAAACCAACCACAACAGCATCAGGACGCATGGAGGCAACTTGTCGCAATGGGTCAAGGTTATGATACGAAAAGAAGTCTGGAAGTTTTGTCGAGAGCATCTCTTTTGCTTTACTGTCTGTCAACACGCCGACTTGACACTCAGATTGTAGGAGGGAACGGAGCACGGGCAACAGAGCATTTGCCCCTCCGGGGTCCCGCGCACCGATGAGGATAAACGGTGCGTTTTCTTTGGGTTTCCATGAAAGATATAGATCTGTCCGCTCAAGTTCCAGATCTTGCAGGGGAAAATGGTGTTCCGGTAATCGCTCCATAGAGGTATATAATAACAAAAATAGCCCATAGTTGCAAATTTTCTTGAACGTTGATATAATAAAACATCATGAATCTTTCAGCCGAACGGCTTCAAGGAAGAGGAAACGCGCATCTTAGTCAACTCGCCGCAGAGAACGATACATCAAGGAATGCGATCCACGCGCTTCTTGACAATGGTGTCCTTGAAAAGGATCTCAGCGACGTTCTTGAGGTCAGAGGGTTTCTTTCTCGTGACGGAGTGAGCATTACCGCGCGTGGAAACCGCGCTAATGATATTGTCAGTTGTTCTGCTGTGGCAGAGGCGTATCGCGCGGTGAATGGAGATATTGAAGAACTCCGACGGCTTGCAGAGTTGACCCTCCGACACGTCACAAGCAGGAGTATATTCATGCGCGGAGCGTTTACCCGCGGCCTTCATTTTGCGATCAATGAATATATGGTGTGTGGAAAAAATTTCCAAATCCTTGAGGAAAGTTTTGAAAATGGATCGATCAATCCTTTCCCCGACGTTCTTCACTTTGACACATACGATGAAGAAGCGTCAGAATTTCCATTGTCCGACTCCTGAATATTTGCTATTATATTAACGTCATGACATCTCGTTACGACCACGCCGCGATTGAAACAAAATGGCAAGCTCGCTGGGAAAAGGAGCGCCTCTATGAAACTTCGGTCTCACCAAAAAAGAAATGCTACATCCTGGATATGTTTCCTTATCCATCTGGAAGTGGCCTGCATGTGGGGCACGTGGAAGGGTACACCGCTACTGACATTTACAGCCGTTTTCAGCGCATGCAGGGATATGACGTTCTTCACCCCATGGGGTGGGATGCCTTCGGGTTACCGGCTGAAAACTTCGCGATCAAAAGCGGCATTCATCCGCGTAAAAGCACGGACAAAGCAATCGCCACGTTTATTCACCAGATCAAAGCTATGGGCCTTTCCTATGACTGGAGCCGGGAGATTGGGACCCATGGTCCCGAATACTATACATGGACCCAGTGGCTTTTCAGATTTCTGTATAAGAAAGATTTGATCTATCGTGCACACGCGCCGGTGAATTGGTGCTCTTCGTGCAAGACCGTGCTGGCAAACGAACAAGTGGTTGGGGGTGCGTGCGAGCGATGCGAAACCGACGTCATTCAGAAGGAAATGGAACAGTGGTTTGTGCGCATCACCAAGTATGCCGATCGATTGCTTGCTGATCTTCATAAAATCGACTGGCCCGAGTCAACCAAAATGGGCCAGCGCAACTGGATTGGGAAGAAAGAGGGGATAATAATCAATTACAAAGTTCAAAGTTCAAAGTTCAAAATTGATTGTTGGACGTCACGGCCGGATACGAATTTTGGCGCGACATTTATCGTGCTCGCACCAGAACATCCGCTTGCGCTCAAACTTGCCACCGACCAATACCGCTCTGACGTTGAAATTTATATCGAACAAACCGCGAAAAAGACACAGAGAGAACGGATCAGTGAAGGACGGAAAAAAACAGGCGTTTTTACCGGCCGGTCCGCAATCAATGAATTAACTAACGAGGAGATGCCGATTTGGGTCTCGGACTTTGTGCTCATGGAATTTGGGACTGGCGCGGTGGTCGGCGTTCCGGGTCACGACAAACGGGATTTTGAATTCGCCGTCACATTCGGCCTGCCAGTGAAACGCGTCGTGGTCGGATCAGATGGGGACAACCTTCCCATCACGCGTATCGAGCAGGTCCAAGAAGAATCCGGCACTATGGTCAATTCCGGCCTTCTCAACGGCATGGATATCCATGCGGCAAAAGCAAAAATCATGGATCACATCGTGGAGAAAGGCTGGGGAAAGCGGACCACGACGTACCATTTGCGCGACTGGCTCATTTCCCGCCAGCGGTATTGGGGCGCGCCCATTCCGATTGTGTATGATCCGGATGGAAAACCACATCCGGTGAACGACGTCGACTTACCGGTTCTCCTCCCTGATAACGTTGAGTTTGTTCCAACTGGACAATCACCATTGACAACCTCGAAAGAATTCCAAGGCGATGTTGAAACAATCTACGGCAAAGGTTGGCGCCGCGAGGTAGACACGATGGACACGTTTATGGATTCCAACTGGTACTTCTTCCGCTTCTGTGATCCGAAGAACAATAAAGAATTCGCCTCCAAAGAGAGTCTGCGAGCTTGGTTGCCGGTTGACCTGTATGTGGGTGGGGCAGAACATACCGTCCTCCACCTTTTATATGCCCGATTCCTGACAAAAGTTCTCCATGATGAAGGATTTATTGACGTCGACGAGCCATTTATGAAACTGCGGCATCAGGGAACAATACTTGGAGAAGATGGGCGAAAAATGAGCAAACGCTTTGGGAACGTTGTTGATCCCATGGATGCGGTTGACAAATATGGCGCGGATACGCTCCGTCTCTATGAGATGTTCATGGGGCCGTTGGATATTATGAAGCCATGGAATGCGAGGAATATGAACGGCCCGAACCGTTTTCTGCACCGCGTCTGGGCGATGCAGGGAAGAATCACGGACAAAACGATGGTGGATGCTCGTACGAAACATCTGGTGGTTGAGGTGACGGATGATATTCTGAACCTCCGCTTCAACGTTGCGATTGCAAAAATGATGACGATTTTGAATGCCTATGAGGTGACGCCTCCTTCAAAAGCCAGTTGGAAAGTGTTTTTGAAGGTCCTCTCACCCTTTGCACCGCATATCACGGAGGAATTGTGGAGTCAGCTCGAACACATGACGTCAATTCACAAAGAGAAATGGCCAAAAGGCGAGAAAATGGTCGAGGAGATCATAAACGTCATTATTCAAGTGAATGGAAAGTTTCGGGGGACAGTCGAGCTTTCAAAAGAAAAGGCGTCTGACCAGTCGGCGGTTGAGTCTGCTTCAAACTCCATGGTTGAGAAATATCTGGACGGCAAAGCGGCAAAGACCATCTTCATTCCCGGTAAACTCATCAACTTCGTTTCTTGACAAAGAGGAGCGTCATGGTATTATATGGGTAGTGGAATTCTGCCCGATATATGCGAATATTGAAGGCAACCACATCATTCATGCTTGTTCTCTCTGGAATATTTGTGTCACTTTTTGTTCTCAGCCACATGACTCAAACATAATTTAAAAAAGAGTTTGAATCCTCGATGGATGCCGCAATAACGTTAAGATATCTCCAAGTGAAAAGTTTTCATCATCATTAAAGTCTCCTCCTCGCAAGGAGGGAATGGTTAGTTCTTGTTCACCAGATTTCGTGAGCAATAGAATATCGGCTGGCAGTTTGTACTGCTGTTTGATGTGGAGTGTATACCGGTTTTTTGGCTGGAGTTTTCGAAGATCGAGGGCATCGCTCCTTCCATCTTTTCCCAACTGGATTTCTCGAGAGAATACGGTCACACCTTCATCATTGCGCATGGTGATTGTATACGGATGGAGAGATAACTGGCCGATCAGCCGCAAAAGCGGCGGATCGACGATTTCGATCTCGAGATGAATCTTGATGAGCTCGGTTGTCGACAAAACAGTCAGTGTGAGTGGGAATGTCCCTTTAGTGAAAGGCGCTTGCAGCGGAATGTGCATTGTTGCTTCTTGACCAGGTTCGACGTGCAAACCGTCAACGACAATTGGATCTTGTAAAAATGGCGGGGAGAGCTTGATCACCACCGGTTTGCGCTCACCCCAAATGGATTGGCCGGTGTTGCGAAGAATGACTGATCCTTGATATTCTTCTCCAGCCACCATTGCGCTAGGAATCTTTTGTCGAATTATTTCTGCCCGTTCATCTTGTTTTGGAAGTCCGGATAATTTTTGCGCTTCCCTGATGGTATCAAATTGCGGATACGCGTCGTCATTTGGAAACTCCGATCCTAAAACCCAGTCATCTGTGCTCGTTGGATTCTTCGTCCAAGAAAAATGGTCGAATGGTTTATCTTTATACCGGAGAATAAACGGCGTCACTGCCACGACATCAGGGTCGTTCCACGCAAACTGGAATGCAGATCGGATAAATTCTGCCGTGTACTCCGCCGAGTAAAAAGAACGATCTTCCGATATTCCTTCTGCGTGCGGCCAGCCGCTTTCAGTAATATAGATGGGGAGACCGCTCACTCCAAATTGGGACGACAAAAATGCCCGCTCCCACGCGTACCCGCGAATACTCATTTTGCCGGTTTGACCAGGCGTGCCGCGAAAAGCAGGATTTGGGTACGAGTGGCTGGACCAGCCATCCAGATACGAGAAAATACCAGGAACAGCTCGGTTCATTTCCACCAAAAACGAGGCTAAGTCCATGTATCGCGGACGTTCATCTGGCGCAGCTGCGTCTAATCCGGCGTTCAGGACGACAAAGTCAGATGAGGCCGCTTTGAGCGTGTTTCGAAACGATTTCAGAACTTCTGCATATTCTGTGGGGTTGACCGAACCGCCCCATTCGGATGCGTGGTTTGGCTCATTGAAGATAATAACGTGCCGCTGTTTTGTGGGCCAGTTAAGATCATCGAGAAACGTTGCCCATTTCTCGGCCTGGTCTGGCATTGGTTTTTCCCAGTTGGAATAGACCGGATGGGTGGCAAGTCGAACAAGCGGAATCAGGTGCCGTTGCCGCGCATCATCAAAAAACACCTGCCATTTCTGGGTATCGCGGTCGTTGTCTTGAATGACGATCGTGATATACCCCCAGTCGCCGCCGGATGAATTCACCAATTCCTGCGCAAGCGGAAGGTCGCTGGGATCAGAAACATGAATCCCAAACCGGTTGTTCGGTTCGAGCGCGCCAATCGGTCGGTCTGAAAAAAGGAACAGAAAAACGAAAACAAAGACGAACAAGCCCGCTTTCCACATAGAGGAGCCATTGTATCAAACCTTCCTCTCCCGTAGAATAATGTCATGCGGCGCTTCCTTCTCTTCGCGTTGTTTCTTTCTTTGACCCTTCTTGCATTTTTCCTCGGTCGACTGACAATCCACCGTCAACCATCGCCCATTCAAACAACAACGAATGCGGTTGCATCACCACATCCATCTCTGACTTCTTCCTCGTCGCTGAATGTCTCCTTCGAGCCTTCTTTACAGACGACCGTTGTTCGCCGAGTGATCGATGGCGATACCGTTGAACTTGAGGGTGGTGGTCGAGTCAGACTCATCGGGATTGACACGCCAGAGGTCGGGGACTGTTATGCCACTGAAGCCACACTTTATCTTCGTTCGCTCATTGAGGGAAAGTCTGTTGCGCTTGAAAAAGACGTGTCGGAAACTGACCGATACCACCGGCTCCTTCGATATATTTGGATTGATGATGTCTTCGTGAATGAACAACTCGTCCAAGGAGGCTTCGCGCACAGCTCAACCTTTCCGCCGGACGTGAAGTATCAGCAACGGTTTATTGAGGCGGAGAGGCAGTCGCGCGGAGCAAAGGAAGGCCTCTGGTTAGCCTGTACCGACGTCAAGGGTGTAACCACGACTAAGACACCGATACCGATACCGATACAGTCAAACCCGACAATAGCTTCTGACTCCGACTGCACTATCAAAGGCAACATTTCCAAGTCCGGAGAAAAAATCTACCACCTTCCTGGCCAGCGGTATTACAACCAAACGCAGATTGATGAATCAAAAGGGGAGAAATGGTTTTGTTCGGAATCAGATGCCAGCTCCGCCGGCTGGCGAAGATCGAAGATATAAACGAATGCTCAAATGAAGAGCGTGTATACCCCATCAGCAATGGCGGAATGAATAATCTGGCTTTCTCTTAATGAAAACTGTGCCCAGGTTAACGGATCCAACGACCACGTTTCGCCTTGATGCTGAAGCATCCGTATTGCATCCCTTGAATGATCCCAAAACGCGCATATTTCTCCAGTGGATAAAAGTCGCGGTTTCTCTGTATCTTTAATTTGTCCAATCGTCTTTGATGGAGATGTCAAATCTAGAGTCGGATACATGTGCAGCCGATCGAGAAAATATCCGACCCATTGTTCACGGTGCATCCACCGACTCCGAATTCTTTTTGGAATGATCCGTGGCCTCATGACAAACCTCCAGACGTTTGAAGGGATCGCGGTTGTATTCTCTGGAAAATGTGTCAAAACCTCTATTGCGCGATCGGCACAGATTCCTGCGACACCAAAGGAGACATCTTTAGCTCATAGGATGCGTCACGAACTTGGTCAGATCGGATGCGTTCGTTGAGATAGTAAAAACGCTCAGTCACGAACCGTAGTTTATCACATCATGAGGGAGACCGACGGGAGTTGAACCCGCAACCGCCAGATCCACAATCTGGTGCTCTGCCATTGAGCTACGGCCTCCACGTGAGACGTCTGGAGTACGCCTGGAGGGACTCGAACCCACAGCCTGATCGTTAGAACCGACCTGCTCTATCCAATTGAGCTACAGGCGCATACGATAATTATAACAGTTTTTTGTGTGTTGTTTGTGTTCCTTCAAGCCTGGTATACTAAGAACATTATGTCGTCATCACAAAATCAAAAATCACCTCTTAAGATCCTCTTTGTCGGAGCAGAAGTAGCGCCCTTTGCAGCCGTGGGCGGGCTCTCGCAGGTCTTAAGCTACCTGCCCAAAGCTCTTCTTGCAAAGGGTTTGGACGTGCGCGTGATCCTTCCAAAATACGGTTTAATCGACGAAAAAAAGTACAAAATTCAAATGGCACTTTCCGGTCTCAAAGTCCCGACAATTCCAGGGGACAATGGGAGATTCCTCATATGCAACATGAAAACCACACAGCTTCGAAAAACCGACCCTATCACGTATTTCGTCGAAAACATGGAGTACTACGAAAAACGCTCGAACGTGTACGGGTACGATGACGACCATATCCGGTTTGCGCTGCTCTCGCGGGCAACCATCGAATTCCTTCGGAAATCATCGTGGGTTCCAAACATCATCCATGCGAACGACTGGCACACCGGCTACCTTATCAATGACCTCCACGCTGCATACGGCGATGAAAAACTGAAATCCATTGCAACACTTCTCACGGTGCACAATCTGTACCAGGGCCGGTTTGACTTTCGTCAAGCCTCAGTCATTGATTTCGATGACGGCAAAGGGCCATTGCCAGACTTTTTCGATGCAAATTTCCAAAAGAAAAACCCGCTCAAACGGGGAGTCATTTACGCCGATGCGGTGAATACCGTATCGGAGAATCACGCGGCAGAAATCACGACTGAACTATTTGGCGAAGGGTTACATAACCTATTTCGAGAAATTCGCGTCAAGCTCTTTGGCATTTTGAACGGCATTGACCATACAAGTTGGAACCCAGAAACCGACACACTGATTGCCGCGAATTTTTCCGCCCGGACACCAGGAAAACGCGCGGAAAACAAAACGGATCTCCAGAAAATTTTTCATCTGGACCAAAATCTAACGATTCCACTGTTGGGATTTGTTGGAAGGCTCCATACCCAAAAAGGTATTGAGTTACTGCGCACCGTGCTGCCGCGAGTGCTAGCGGAAGGACACGCCCAGTTTGTGATGGTTGGCACAGGCGACCGCGGATACCGTGAATTTTTCGAAAAACTTGAATCCCAGTTCCCCGGACAAGTAGGAACGCACCTCATGGTGAACTTTACGATCCCACGCAAAATCTACGCAGGCGCAGATATGATGCTTATCCCCAGCAAATGGGAACCGGGCGGCATCGTGGCTATGGAAGCCATGCGCTACGGATCTGTTCCGGTAGCCCACGCAACCGGCGGTCTGGCTGATATTGTCAATGACTACAACCCGGTTGACCGTAGTGGGACAGGATTTACGTTCTCGCATTTTGATGAAACGTCGTTTTTATTGGCCTTAACACGCGCGATGGAAACCTACCGCCGCCCCGACGAGTGGAAAGATTTGCTGATCCGCTGTCTACGCCAAGATTATTCCTGGAACCATGCGGCCGAAGAATACCTCAAGCTTTATCGCCATACCCTTGCGCTCCATGAAAATGCGGCAGATGGCAACGGATAACCCCTTGCGGGTTTTATATCTTACTTCAGAAGTGTCACCACTCTTGAAGGTTGGGGGGCTTGGAGATGTGGCTGGTGCATTACCAAAAGCATTGCGGCTTTTAGGCGTAGATATCTCCATCGTTATCCCTTGGAGTCCCAGGGTGAAATTCGTCTTGCAGCCTTGGGAAGAAACTGTCGGAGAGTTCACGCTCGTACACACATTCCTTCCTGACAGTGAAGTCCCAGTCATTCTTTTGAAGCATCCATCTCTTCTCGAAACAACACCTGCGGCATATGCGCGAATAGCAATGAGCATCGTCGAACTCAAAGAAAACGGACAGCTCCCGTTTGACCTTTTCCACGGAAACGACTGGTTTGCGGCATCCACGATTGAGTTGTTATCACGCAAATCGATCCCAACGCTCCTCACGATCCACAACCTCTCCTATCACCCCAAGCTCCTTCAGGCCGCGATCCAACGGGCAACTATGCTCACCACGGTTTCGCCGACCTATGCTGATGAGATCCGAACTGAAACACGCCATGACCTTATCGGCATTCTCAACGGGATTGACACCGACGTTTGGAATCCGCTGACGGATCTATTGATTCCCACGCAGTACGGAGTTGAAAATTGGAGCGTTGGCAAACAGAAAAATAAGGAAGCGTTGGTCAATCAATTGAATTTGGCCGAGCCAACCATACCGCTCCTCGCGTTCATCGGGCGTTTAGATACCCAACAAAAAGGAGTGAACAAAATCATCGAGATACTGCCCCTACTCCTCGCGGAGTCCAACGTGGTTATTCTCGGGACTGGAGCCGACGAACTCGAGCGCGTGCTCCAAAAGCTTGGTCAGCAAAATCCGGAACATCTGAGTGTCAACCTTCGCTTTGATGAAAAACTTGCGCACCAGATCTATGCGAGCGCGGATATGATGCTCATTCCGTCATCGTTTGAGCCATGCGGCCTGGTTCAAATGATTTCCATGCGCTATGGGACTATCCCGGTTGCGCACGCGGTTGGGGGGCTGAAAGATACTATTCGAGATCATGAAACTGGATCTCTGTATCAGGAAGATACATCATCCGCGTTGAACACGGCAATTGAGGAAGCGCTGAAGGTGTATCAGTCAGACCGGTGGGCAACCATGGTCATGACGGCGATGCAGGAAGATTTCTCTTGGAAAAAAAGCGCAAAAGCTTACCAACAACTCTACGCGTCAATGATGTCTTACGCGGCAGGACGAAGCGAATAATCTGTCGTTGTTTCTGCTTCGGTTTGTCGAAACTGTTCAAGCCAATTCCAGTATGTAAGACATTCACCATCGCTGATTTCACCATCTTGATTCCTTCGATGTATCGTTTCCCAACATCGTTCTCGGAGTTCAGGAGAAAATGTATGCTTGAGCGCACCAGTGTTCTGTGGATCCAACAAACTATAAATCTCAATAATCATTTGGAACGTTTCACCGGTCCGAAAGAACTGATGGAGCTCATCAAAAAGAATCTCTCTCCGCGTATCGAGCGGCATGTGGGGAGCGAGTTGCGCAAGATCGTTTAAGAGTTTCTCCATTTGATCGAACACCCCATGGATGGATGCTGAACAGAAACAGATCGATCCTCCAATAAAGCGTCCAGCGCGTTTTTGAGTTCTGTTTCCGCTGATTCTGGATGCTGCCAATCGCTATTCACGCGGCCGTGATACTGAAGGGTCCGGTCTTCATCATAGACAAATACATCCGGCGTGCATTGCGCACTGTACGCCCGGGCAACGTCTTGCGACCCGTCGCGGAGATAGGGGAAGGGAATATTCCACTCTTTTGCGCGTTCTTTCATCACCTCAAATGAGTCTTCTGGATGCACGACCTCGTCATTCGGGTTGATGGCCACAAAGTCGATACCTTTGGGCATGTACTCATTGGCAAGTTTAATAAGCTCTGGCCACGAGGCTTTTGCGTATGGACAGTGGTTGCAGGTAAAAATGACAGCGAGTATTTTTCCTTGAAAATCCGATAAGGATACGGTACGCCCATCTACGTTTGGCAGAGAAAACGGCGGCGCTTTTTGCGGTACGTCAGTCAATGATTGCACAGGCATATGGTAGGTTCATTATACCATGCTATATTTTGGCTGAGCGGGTAACGGTACTTCGCTCGAACCTACGAAACTTAATTACTCCTGATTTAATCTTACAACTTGATGCATTAAAAGACCATATAAGTATTAAGAGCTTCACTCAACTTTGATAAAATGTTCTTACCGAATGATCTTCGTGGTGAGAGTACCCTATCATTAGGGAGCGAACGTCGAGGTGAGTACACTCACTATCCGTCTTGGAAAAGTTTCACTTTTCCGGCCACGAGAGTCGACTTTTATTTGATGGGCCGAGACCCAAGATCCTGAGCAAATCGCAGTAAATAACCATCAGGATCCATAACTAAGAACTGTTTATTTCCAACTTCTTGATTATCTTTTCGATACCATTTCCCTTCTACTTTCAAGAACAACTTTATATTGTTTTGTTTTAGTCTCTCTAAAATAGAATCAACATCTTGTACCATTATTTGAAAATTAATGCCTCTTCCTAACGGATAGTCAAAATCACCAGTTTTCCAAGTCCTTCCTTTGCCAATTTGGTCAATCATAATTTGAGCATCACCCAAAGCTAAAAAAGCAAATCCTTCTTCCTCACGTTGATATGCAATCGAAAAGCCTACTATTTCTGTATAAAAAGCTAAACTTTTCTTAAAATCGGAAACACTTAACTCTGGAACAAGTTGGTTAGAGGTAATGTTCATATCAATTTATGTAACTTTCTGTTTGTTCTGTCACTTTCTGAGCGGGATAGGGGAGTCGAACCCCTCTCTTCAGCTTGGAAAGCTGACGTTGAGCCGGTCAACTAATCCCGCATCTTACATCTATTATACAAGGTGAGATCTTTTCATGCCTCTCGTATTACCTTTCTATGGCCTTAAGACAACCAGAGATTCTGACGCCTGACGAGAAATTTCTCGATAAAATCATGACACTGCAGGATGCATTCGATGTTCGACCGACTGATGGATGGTATCTCTTTCAAAGAATACAAGAAAGAATTCAAAGGGACACATTGCTCTACAACGCCAGAAACTCGGGAAGCAGAATGATTCACATGTTTCAACCGTAAGTCGAACCACATTCTTCAGTGTGGAATTGAAGGATTGCATTCTGAGAAAGTTTATGTTAATATATTTCTATCACGATGACTGGATAGGCCTAAGGTTTCGACCGACCGCTGATGCCAGTCTTTTTAT
>JAUYPR010000036.1 GCA_030695785.1 bacterium | reverse complement strand
TCAATAGCCGCTGAAAGAACAATTCCCCCATGCTCCTCGTAATAAGCGGCAAGGTCGGTTCCGCCGCCGCAGAAACTGATACGAACAGGGGCCCGTGCGGTGATCTTCATACAAAAACACTACTCCTCAATACCTTCTTCACGAAAGAGCATTGCCTCCAAAACAGAAGACATAATGTGAAACGCAGCCACGTGACACTCCTGAATGCGTGGGGTATCAGTTGAAGGGATGAGAATAACAATATCGGCGATAGATTTTAGCTTTCCTCCATTTCCACCTAGGAATGCGATCGTTTTAATCCCACGCGACTTGGCAAGCTGGATCCCTTTCACCACATTCAGCGAATTTCCGCTCGTGGAGAACCCCACAACCAAGTCACGCTCCTCTGCCAATGCTTCCAATTGGCGCGAAAAAATATTTTCAAATCCCATATCATTCGCAATGGCAGTCATGACCGACGAATCGGTCGAAAGTGCATGCGCAGGAAGAGGCAGGCGATCTTTGGGAATATCCGAGGTCCGAAGCATCACCAAAAGTTCATCGGCAAAATGCTGTGCATCTGCAGCACTTCCCCCATTGCCGAATGTATATACGGTTCCTCCTTTTTTGTAATACGTCTCCACAATCGCGACCGCTCCATCCTCAATAGCCTGAATACACGTCATCAGCATCTTTTTTTTCACATCAATGCCATCTTGCAGTTCCTTTTTGATAAGATCTCGAATCGTCATAATGCCCCTTCAACCAACAGCAGTGCTTTTGCTTGTCGGTAATACTCCGGCGTCCCAATATCGACATAGTCGGTTGCGATTTTATGAGCATAGAGCCGCTTCTTTGCAATGAGTGCCGGGAAAACATCGTGTTCGAGCGAAGAACGAAACCCAGTCCGAATGATTGAAAAGATTGCTGGATCAATCATATAAACTCCTGCGCTAAACCATAATTGCGATCGCTTTTCTGGATTCTCAACAACTGAATGAAATCGGATGATCCGATCCTCTTTGTCAATCTCAGCAACGCCTCCATGACCGTGATCGTGTTTCGTGATTACCTGTGTAACCATTGCATTCTTTTTCTCATGGAGCGCAGTTAATTCTTCAGGGTCAAAATCAACATAGGTGTCTCCATTGACAACAATAAAGGGGGAATCAAAAAATGAGGCCGCATGCTTTATGGTTCCAGCAGTTCCAAGCGGACGACGATCCTCGGAGTATTCGATCGATACTCCCCACCTACTCCCATCACCAAAGTATTCTCGAATATATGGAGCAAGATAACCAACCGCCAAAATAATATCCGTGAGTCCTTTTTTCCGAAGAAGCAAAAGAAGGTGTTCCAAAAATGGCTTGTCGCCAATCGGAGCCATCACCTTGGGCCGACCATGGATAATTTCTTTCAGCCGGACCCCAAACCCCCCAGCCAACACAAGTGTTTTCATTCCAAACTATTGTATCAGATTCTTTTCCTTTTACGCACGCCCTAACTCGAAAACAAGCCGGATCCCAACAATACTTGGTTCAAGATACCCACGGAGACCCAATTTTGACTTTCCAGCCCGGCGATCAACAAAGTGGATGGGAATTTCTTTGATCTTGTACCCTTTTCGCGCAATTCGGAACAGTTCCTCCATGGAAATCCCGATGCTGGTAGAGTAAAAACGCTCCCATGGAAGCGAAGCCAAAACTTCTTTCCGGTAACATTTGTAGCCGCTGCCGACATCTTGAATCGGTAAACCCAAAATCAAGCGATAAATAAATCGGCTTATGCGTGAGATGATCCGCCTTTGTATGCCACGATCGATATCTCTTCCGCCCTGGACGAATCGTGATCCGACAACGACATCGACACCTTCGATTTCCTTGAGGAACTCCGGGATATGCTTGGGATTATGCGAAAAGTCCACGTCCATTTCAATGGCATATTTCACCGGTTGGGTCACGATATATTGAAAACCGGCAATTCCTGCAGTACCCCTGCCACGCTCTTTTCTATGGATCACGTGCACGCGTTGGCCGTATCTTTTTGCAAGCTCATCCGCGATCTCCCCAGTCCCATCCGGAGAGCTGTCATCAACAATCACAACCCCAATCTCTTTTGAGAGCCCCAGGATTTTTTCGACAATCGGTTGAAGATTGTCTCTCTCATTGTAGGTCGGCAACATGACCAAAGTCTGCAGTGTCATCTTTATTGCACCAAGCGTATCATAAACGCCGTCGATCCGTTCGCCCTTTTGATCTCTGTTATGACCGTCTCAGCAGAAAATTGTTCTTCTTCCCCTGGTGCAAGGACGGTCAGTGTTCCAGACTGCTTGAGCACATCAGCCCAAGAAAAGTCAGGGTTGTAGTGTGGATCCCCTCGATCCCAAGAGGACGGGCCGAAGAAAAATTTGCCGAAACGGCTGTGGTTTGTCGGCACCGAGAGATATGATGCCGGTTCAATCGGAAGGTAGAATGCGGCAAAAATATACGGCTTCCAATGATACCCGCTTATTGCAATCCTTTCATATCCCTCTCCGTGTGTTTGCAGCCATGCGAATAACTCCTGATATCCATCTGCCCACTCTACCGCCGACACGCGAGGATAATCGATCAGATAGCTTCTCACAAATACAACGAATGAGGAAAAAAAGACAATTGCAACCACCATTCCAATAAAGACAGAAGTTCGCCCACGGATCCATCGAAAAATAGCGTCAATTCCAACCGCGATCACGATTGCAAAAACGGGTATCAGAAGAATACTACGGAGGGCATGGGGCGCGGGTTGTGCGAACGCGCCAGGGATGGGAGCGATAATCAACCAAAAAAATACCATCATCCTCATATTTCGAAATCGGAAGAGCAGAATGAGTCCAACGAGAAGAAACGGGAGGAAGACAAAAAACAGCATCCCGAATCCAGGGATGCTGTGGCGGATATTCGAATCACCGGAGATAAAAAGAAATTGTGGAGAAAAATGAGCGAGTTCGTTCCTGAATGCTTCCGCCCCCCAAATGACAAAACGATGATTGGCAATTCGACTGAGAATCGACCCTACCTCCTCTTTCCTTTTGATTGACCGCTCGAGCACCGTTGGATCGGAAAATATACTCACTTGGTCAAAGCGAACCGTCCGCCCGGGTTTCATTGTCTCTATGCCAAGGGGCAAAAGAAGGAGCAGCGCAAGGAACCCCCCAACGATTGCGAATACGCGTTCATGCCAAAACCATCTCCAATCTCGCACAATGATGAAGGTTAACATCAAGGGAATAAATATACGCGCCGCGTGATAAAAGTAGAGCGAGAATGCTAGGGTAGGCAATGCGATTAAAAGCATGGTTGGCGTACGTTTTGCTCTCAAGATCAGTGTCATCCCAAAAAGCACCCAAAAAACCATTCCGGTTGCCTCAAACCCAACTCTGCTGAAGTGAACATGCCAGGGCATGAGCGCTAAAACAAACGCCGAGAGAAGACCTATCTGTTTTCTTCCCGTCAGAAGAATCGTCAACCAATACAAAACAAGAACAGTCAGCGTTCCATATAAAACAGCAGGAAAACGGACTCCGAATGCATTCGGGCCAAAGATGGCAATCGAGGGAACGGTTGAATAGATAGAGCCGGGAAGTTTAAACTCGTTAAACGATTCGAACAACATTGGAAAAAACCGACCATATTCATCTTGCCCAGTTTGGAGAATGCTCCAAGCATTATAGCCAATCGCAACTTCGTCCCAATACAAGCCGACTGGATGATCCGCGATACCCCAAACCCGAATGACAAAGGCGCAGAGAACAATAACGCTTAAAAGAAACGACGGCCTCATTGGTGGTACATCCATTGATGCACGATGTAGAGAACGTTCAAGAAGAATACTGCGAGAAAGAAGTATGCAATCCAATCTCGATGTTTCAACGCGTCACCAACAATACTCCAGACAGTACGTGCGGCCAATCCGTACATCACAAACAAAACTGGAAGAAGCGCTGCTGCTGACCAAGGAAAGACTATCCCTGGAATCGGCGCGAGCAGAACAACGGTAAGTATGATGAGTTTTTGCATACGGCTCTGTAAACCCAGCATGAGAAACGCACCAAGGACAAAAAACGGAAGAACTATGAAGGGAACCAGACCGATCCCTGGAAGGGGGTATGATGAGCGTGAATCAGGGAAAAACAAAGGATCCAACCGATAGACTTCAAGGTACCGACTAAGCAATACTCGAGTGATCGTCACGCTGGGATGATTGATCGCTTGACCGATCGTATCCCCCCGAGCAGTCGCGATGCTCCAAGCCGTGTTTGCGCGCGAGGTCAATTCTTCTTCCCCCGGATGGTTTTCAAACTCCTTATTCGGCGGCGGCATTTCGCGCGTCAAAAAGAGAAGGGAGGTCGTGATGAAAAAAAGAAAGATGAGACTAAAACCAGCAAGAAAGAGGCGTTTCATTTTATCCTTCCACCACATCAAAAATCCTTTCTCCGTTTGGTCCGTCGATCGTGAAAAGTCTCGGAACATTTGCAGGAATATGGCCGGGAAACGCAATAAACAGTTTTTTTCCATCCAATACTTCATGCTCCCATGCAATGTCACGAAACGTCAACTTGTCAAACCCCCCAACATGATAAAACCCATATTGATCCTGAAAGATTCGACCACGGTCTGTTTGAAATACACCAGGCGGATAGTGAAGATAAAAAAGCCAGTAGATATACGGTCGTCCGTACACAGTCGTCATGACAATCTCATCGTAATCATCCATGATTGGCCGAACGCGCTCAATCGCTTGTTTGTACCCATACTGCCAAACCCCTGCGTATTGCACCGGATATGTTACCCAATACGTCCAAAGATATATTCCGACGGACACTGCAAACAACATGGCACTTGCCGCAATCAACCATCGTCGGGAAGATTCACGTTTGATTCCATTCAACATGCTCAACCATCCATATGCGGTGACGAGTTGAAAAGTCGGCAATATCATCATGGTCCGAAGCGCGTGCGGCGTCTCCCGCGCCATCGCCGCGGGGATTGGCGCAATCAAAAACCACCACAGCAATATCCATCGTGCGTTCTCTTTCTTTCGAAAAAGCCAAAACCAACCGAGGATCAGAAAAGGGAGTTCGACAAGGTACAACTGGCCGACTGTTTGAACGGAAAAACGGGGATTCATGTCCCCTGTCACAAATAAATACATCCCGTTCCAATGATGCAGATAATGCTGAAAAAATTGAAATGCAAAAAGCACGCGGCGATTATGGATAATATTTGCCCACCATACGTTGCTGTCTTTTTCAATCCATTCATTTGACTGTTTAATCGGCTCAAGATCGGTAAAGATAGACACTTCTTGAAATCGCAGCTGTCCCTCATCGGACCGGAGATGTTGAACGAGTGGAAAAAGGAACAAACCCGCAATAAGCAATGAAACAACAATCAATGCACGACGTTCCCATAATTGCTTCAAAAAAAGAAACCCAAATCCCATAAAAAGAAGTGGGGTAAAAAGACGATGGGCGTTGAAGGTGTGCATCGAAAACGCGGCAAACAGCGCCGCGAGAACAAACCATACGCCTGATCCTTGCACCCCCCGCACAAACCAATACACCGCGGCCAATACAAACGTGGTCGCAAGGTTCGCTTCAAACGCCGCACGCGACAGATTGATATGCCAGGGAGAAAGAGCGAGAAGGAGAGCGGCGACAAGTGCGACGTCAGCACGCCGAAATAATCGCAGCGCCAAAAGATATGTAAGGAAGACCGCAAAAAAACCTGCAATTGCAGAAGGGAAACGGACTGCGAATTCATTCAACCCAAAGACGGCGATCGAAGGAACAGCCGCATAGATATATCCTGGAGGCTTGTAGTCGCCAAATGCAGGAAACGTGACCTGAGGAAAAGAGTTTCCGTGTTCATCTTTTCCTGTTTTTAAAATGCTGTACGCATTGTATCCAAGGCTGACTTCGTCCCAATACAAACTTGGTGGATTCGTCCCAAGACCGACCAGACGAAGGGTGGCGGCAAGAACAAGAATCCCAATGAGTATATATTTCGTCATAGAAGACGGTTTCTCCAAAACAACATTGACAATCCTAAGAACAAAAGAAAACTTCCAATCGTCATCTTCTTTCCAATCTCAAACGACAAAGGTTTGTAGGTAAATTGTACCTGATGACTTCCCGCAGGCACAACAACTGCGCGAAACGAGTCGTTCGCCCTGTAAATCTTTGTACCCCGACCATCAACGGTCGCCGTCCAACCTGGATACCATTGATCGGATAAAAATAACAGTTGAAGTTGGTCCGTTTGAACATGCATGCTGAGAGAGGAGGGAAGGTACGATTCGATTTGGACGGATCCTTTTTCAGCATCATCACGGGGAGAAAAACCCGGATCTTCCTCAAGTAATATTGTGCGACGTTGGTCAAACATTGGATCGTAAAGTCGCTCGATAAGGCTGACTCTGTCTGAAAATATTTCATAGTTTGACGCCAGAAAAACCCGCGGCAACGCGTCAGTATTTTCAACAATGAGCGTCTCCCCTTCCCTAAAGAGGGGAGTGTTTTTTTCACGAAGTCTTTGGCTGAACTCTTGATCCAGGTATCCTTCCTGGTGAAAAATATATCGAATGCCCAGAAGATTCATCAGTCGCTCTTTTTGGGCAGAATAGGACGCGGGTAGGATGGCATCCGATCGTAAAATCTCTTTGGGTAATTGACCATCACGAGCAGACGCTAATAATTCGCCATATCTTCGAGGATAAAGTGAATCAAACCCTTCAGTTGAAAAGAATCGATAGTAGGTCGAAAAATTAAAATCAAAACCCGCCCGTCCTTCTCCATAATGCCGATCAATGTTTTGATGGTCTTGCAGCCATGACAAAACAGGGTGAGCAGGAAAAATCAGGTCTCTGGAAGAAAATGCGACGTTTCGATGAAAGAAATGCGCGGCCTCAACCATAGCAATAACAATAAAAGCAGCCATCGCGACTCGTCTGAAAGATCCGATCCAACGATGCCCGACGACCACAGCTGCAATGGTGCCAATAACCAAAGATGGAACAAATAGCGCGCGCAAAGAAAGCTGCCACGCGTGCGTCACCGCAATAAACCACAATGAACCCAATCCGGCTCCGAGCACAAAAAGGCTAAAGAACACATTCCGCATCTCTCCTTTCCTCCAACGATCAAACCCAAAACTCGCAAGGACGATCAGTGAAAATTGCGTGAGGGCAATGATACGGCTCGGAATGCCGCTGCTTAAAATGGGAATCTGCAAAAAAACCGGCAACGATGCGAGTGGTGTGGGTAAGGCAAAAAGAATACTCGTCAAACCGAGCAGAAGAAAAAACCATTCGAGCTTTGCTTTTTTCTTTCCAAATACCGATACAAGAGCAAAAAACAACACGACAATCCCAACAAACAACATCGTTTCGTGATACTGCGTCTTGAAAAGATTATGGTTCAAAGGATTTCCATAAAATGACGGCGCAAGCAGTGTCGTAAAATATTCCGGCCGCAAAAGATACGAGAAAAAAATCTCAGATGAGGCTTGTCCTTCACGCGGAGAAAGTTTATATGCTTCCCACGATGGAAGAAGTTGAATTGCTGAAAGACCGAAGGAAACAATGAATGCGAGAACAATCAAAACAATCAATCTTCCTCGATGCACCCGTTCTCTGAAAAAAACAAAGCCGCTATACACTCCAACAACCATCAGCGTGTACAAAACGACCTGAACATAACCGCTAACGATCTCGGCAAAAAGGAGCAGTACAAAAAGGATCCACCATCTTGAATCTTTGACGAGTTTCTCGACACACCAAAGAAGCAATGGCAATATCACGATTCCATACGGGATAAATCCCCACGGCAGCCAAAGAATAATAAAGCTCGCCCCCATCCATCCAATCATTCCTACCAATGAGGCTGGAGTGGACCGACCGAGCGCACGAAGAAAAAGATACATCGAGATGCCGGCGACGAGAGGAAGACTAACAACAAATATGACCCATGCGGGAATCAGAGGCAACAATAAAAAAAGAAGCGTCGATGGATGAAAGACGTGCGACTGTAAATTTGCCAAAAGCGGCATGCCGGAGAAATTGTAAGGGTTCCAAAGCGGCCACCGACCGGCTCTGATTTCATCGACCACAAGCGATAACCACGGAAGTTGTTGACGAAATACGTCGGTTGCAATGGCCGCCCGCCGATCTGACAATCCGTAATCACTCATATTCCATGGAAAATATTGGGTGACCAATGCCTCTGCCGGCATGGGCACTTTTCCCTCATGGAGAGGGAAGAAAAATAAGATCCATAAACCGAACATGGCAAAAAGAGGGATGAATTTATTCATGCGCTTTCCATCCTTTGTTGTATGATGGTCACGTGACGTTCACATCATATCAAACGATCATCCGAAACGTTCTCAAAGGTCCGAGTCTTTACCTTCTTCTTCTGTCACTTAAAGGCACCCAAGCACTTTTTCATCCCGGGTTTTTCACGAGCCATGACGGCTACCACCAAATCGTCCGATTGCTTCATTTTCATCAAGGAATACTCGATGGACAATTTCCAGTCCGGTGGGCCGGACAGGCATTATACGGATTTGGATATCCTCTTTTTTATTTTACCTATCAACTTCCTTTTTTTCTTGGCGAGCTTTTTTTGCGTTTTGGGTTTTCACTTGCTGATTCGATAAAAATCTTATTCATCCTCGCCTACCCTATTTCGGGATTGATTATGTACGGGTTCGTAAAAGATCTCTGGGGAAAATGGGCAGGATTCTTTGCCGCAGTCCTTTACCTCTGGGCCCCATATAGGTTTTCGACGATCTTCGTCCGTGGTTCATTAGGCGAACATTTTACGTGGATTTTCCTGCCGCTTGTTTTGTGGGGATGCTTCAGTCTCTCTCGGCAATACTATCGTCGAGGCGTGTTGTTTCTTGGTCTCGGACTTGCCGGACTCATTCTTTCCCATGTTATTATCACGCAACTTGCAATTCTTCCTATCCTACTTTTTTGGATCACTTTGTCCGTCTTTTCGAAAACAAAAATGAAGCTGTTATTGACTTCAATCCTCGGTGTCTTTCTTGGACTCGGCCTCGCAAGTTTTTATCTTCTTCCATCGCTTGATATGAAACAGTATATTGGTGGTTTCCCCCCAAGTCATATCTTTGATCACTTTGTCACATTTAAACAGCTGTTCTATTCTCCGTGGGGATTTGGGTTTTCGTTCCCAGGAACCAAGTATGATGCGATGTCGTTTCAATTAGGGATTCCGCAGTGGATCGTCGTGGGGCTGAGTGTTTTTCTCATTCTCTTTCTATTGTGGAGGCGAAGACTTCGGTCGCTTGACGCAATTGCAATCCTGTTTCTTCTTGTTTTTGCCGGAAGTTTAATAATGATGACAGAATACTCAAAACCAATATGGCTTGCGATCAAACAATATGTGACCGTTGATTTTCCTTGGAGATTTTTACTCATCACCACAACGTGCAGTGCACTGTTGGGCGGGTATATAACATCGAGGATACGACCAAAATTTTTAACAGTGGTATTATCTGTCGGCCTCATCTTTCTTACTTTTTACGCAAACCGCAATCATATTCGTGTGAATTTGTATGAATCAAACCCAATGCAGTATGTCTATCCGACACAAACAAGCAGTTCTTACGAAGAATACACCCCCGTCGGCGCGAATCTGAAGCTTGCTGAAGACCCTGTTGATCGAACAGTCAATGTGCTTGATGGAGAAATCGAAATTGGTCATGTTATAAAAACGTCAAATCTGATAGCATTTGACGCGGACGCGAAGACGAACAGCCGGCTTAGTATCAATCAATTCTATTTCCCAACATGGAATCTTTTTTTCGACGGTGTCCAACAACCGACGCAGGTTGATAGTTATGGAATTTGGGATTTTACTGTTCCTGAGGGCCAACACCGCATCACAATTGAACTCCGTGACCCTTCTTTACATCAACTTGCGAATATCACAAGCGTTCTCAGTATTGGAATAACGATACTTCTCATAAAGAATTCGAGTATGAATTCTAGAGGTCAAAGATCTCATATGCAGGGATACCGCTAGGATAAGAGATGACATTGCGGACGTTGTAGCCAATGGGGACATCGCCAGGGACTTCATGATCGGCCGCAACATATAAAATCCCCGTGTGTTTTGGTTCGTCGCGCCAGTTGAACGTGCGGCGAAACTCATATTTTCCATATCCGTCCACATGTTCAAACCCAAATTTATCCAGTGCCGAATTCATACGCATCGTTTGTTGATACCGAACTGGATCTTGCCGTGTATAGAACAAAAAGTAAATGAAGTGCGCGGCGCTATTTGACAGCACAACTTTTTCATACTTGTCTTGCCTTGAAACAACAGATTGAACGACATCTTTAAGACCATAGCGATATTTATCGCCCAACTCAATCGGCAACCGGACATAATATTGATGGAGGAAATACCCAACATCCAGTATTGTTAGTATGACGATGATAATCATGAGGAATCGGTGCCGATACATAAAAAGCAACTCCGCACCAAATGCCACAATTGCGATTGAGGGGATCACCATAAAAAAACTGCGGTTTGAAGCCGGTGTTAAAAACGTCAGTGACGCAGGAATAATGGCGACAAACATCCAAAGAAGCAATACACTCCACCCTCGCGGCCGTTCGTGAACCAGACGGTAAAAACCAAGCAGAAAAAATGGGAACATTATCCACAACATCGGCCCTAAACCTGGAAGCTCAAACGGTTCTGCTTTATCTCCTGTGAGGAAAAGAAATCGGAAATCAAGATGTTGTGTAAATCGTTCAAAAATATCCGCGCTGTATGCGAACGGCTTGTTGTGCCAAAAACGAACGATGGGTGAAGCAATTGTTTCTCCATCGCGCGCGATGTCATCCCACACGCGCAAGCGAACACTCGGGTCAGTAAACACACTCACATGCCGCGCGCGGCCAAAAATAACTTCAGGATTTATCCGCAATGCCAAAAGCAGTGGAGATAAAAGAAGAATTCCAACTAAGATCGGACCGACCCAACCTCGAATCCATGCTCGATGAATAGATTGATACCGACTCAACAGTAGCCCCCCTACCACAAGCGGGACGATGACTCTCGATCCATAGTACCCATAGAT
>JAUYPR010000024.1 GCA_030695785.1 bacterium | reverse complement strand
GGGTCAGTCGTTTGTCTTGACTTTGATTCTGCTTGGGATTCTTTTTCTCTTCTATGGACGCATCCTTCAGTCATCTGGCCAAGCGTTTCTCGCACTCACCTTGTTTTTGACGAGCGGCGGGTTGGGGTGGTGGTATTTCGTGTTGGATTGGATGAAAAATCCGACACTCGAGACACTCAAATTTCCACCTCAAGAGTACACGCATATTGGATCGGAAGTGATCGAGTGGATCAACGTGGTCACCGCGCAACTGGTACCCCAGCGGGCATTTCTTTTGGGTCTGCCGATCATGCTTGCGATCCTCCTTCTTTTGTTGCGCTACAGCGAGCAGGGTTGGTCGGTCGAGCGCTGGAAAATTGTTCTCCTCGGTATTTTGTCAGGCCTCATGTTGATCATCCATGCCCATTCGTTTATTGTGCTTGTCCTCATCTGTAGTTTTTGGATGATGATGGATCGGAAAAAGTCGCCGTGGCTCCTCTTTGCTCTGAGCGCGGCTTTTCCATCGGCTGTGTTGTACTCTCTTTTTTACGGACAAAGCGTTGAACAAGGTTTTCTGAGTTGGTACCCTGGGTGGTTGGCGCATCCTTTGTCAAAAAACGTCAATTGGTTCTGGTTTTGGATATGGAATTGGGGAATCTTTTTGCCGTTTGCGCTCATCGCTTCTTTCAAAACGGGGTTATACCGCCACCCCCTTGTTGCAAGCGGCATCGTGCTTTTCCTCGTCAGTAACCTGGTGCTGTTTCAACCCTATGACTGGGATAATTCAAAAATTCTCACGTGGAGCTATCTGTTGTTGTGTCTTCCGGCCGCGCGTGGACTGGTATGTTTGTGGTCAAAGAAAAACCTCATGAAGGTTATCGTCATTGGATTGTTTTTTACGATGACTGCGTCGGGTTTCCTTGATCTTTGGCGGCTTTTACAGACAGATCAGCTTGCGCTTCAAATGTGGAGTAAAGAAGAAATTGAGTTGGCGCGTCAGTTCCGGTCAATCTCAAACCCCACCGACCGCGTGTTGACCTCGGACCAACATAATCATTGGGTTTCGACTCTGACCGGCCATCCGGTTATGCTTGGCTACAAAGGGTGGATGTGGACGTACGGGATAGATTACACAAGCGTGGATGCGGATATGCAGACGATGTTTGCCGGAAGAGAAAGCTCAAAAGAGCTGCTTCTACAATACAACATCAAGTACGTCATCATCGGTCCATCGGAGCGGTCAAGCTATAACGCAAACGAGGAATTCTTTGAAAGGTCATACAGGAATGTTTTAGAGAGCGATTCTTACCGTGTTTATGAGGTGGCTTCTCCTTGAACTTCCTACGCATACTCGTCCCACGCCCGAATAGAAAGATCTTTCATTTTCACCGTTGCGCAGGCGCGGAGAAATAGGGATGCTTTCTGCAGGTTTGTGTAGAGCGGAATATTGAAGTCAACCGCGGTGCGGCGGATGCGGTAATCATCGCCCAACTCTACCTGCACTTCCTGGTCAACCACGTTGATGACACAGTCAATATTCCCCTCACGGCAAAGATCCAGAACGTTCGGGTGTTTATGTTCGTGGATTTTGTGGACAATTTGAACATCCACGCCAGCACGTTTGAGCATCGCCGCTGTTTTTTCTGTCGCAAATATCGGGAAGGGGAATCGTCGAAGAAAAAGCGCGCTAGGTTGAAATGCCGCCTTATTTCTCGATCCGCCCAAACTTATAAATATTCCTTTGGACGGGATGCGATTTCCGACTGCAAGTTCTGCTTTTAGAAACGCCTCCTCGAGTGTGGCGCCAAAACATCCCACTTCGCCGGTCGACCCCATCTCGACATGCAGTAACGGGTCTGCTCCCGTGAGCCGCGCAAATGAAAATTGCGGCGCTTTGACGGCGACAAAGGAGACGGTTGAGGGTGGCTGGATGCTCTTTGGAGGTTCTTGCGCAAACAACGAGTCCACGGTCAGCTGCGCAAGGTCAACGCCAGTGGTTTTTGAAAGAAATGGAAACGTGCGCGAGGCGCGCAAATTCAGCTCAATAATCATCACACTCCTTTCCTTCACCAAAAATTGGATATTGAAAGGGCCGGTGATGCGCAATTCTCTCGCAAGATTCGCGGCAATAATCCGTATGTGATCTTGGACAAAATTTGAAATGGAAAACGCGGGCCATACAATGGTCGCGTCGCCCGAATGCACGCCAGCGTCTTCCACATGCTCGGCGATAATTGCGGTGAATAGCCGTCCGTTTTGGGCGATTGCATCAAGTTCAACTTCCCGCGCATCGTCAATAAACCGTGATGCAGTAATAGGATAGTCAGTAGAAATGTGCGCGACAGATTTTGCGTATTGCCGGAGTTCTTTTTCTGATTGACACACGGTCATATTTGATCCGGAGAGCACGTAGGAGGGCCGACATAAAATTGGAAATCCTTGTTCACGGCAAAACGCGATGACTGCTTCAATCGTCGAAAAGGTTTGCCACGCTGGTTGGCTGATTGCAAGCCGGTCCAAGAGTTCGGAAAATGTCGCTCGGTGTTCGGCGCGCTGAATGTCATCTGGGTGAGTACCGATGATGCGGCAGCCTTTCTTTGTCAATACAGGTGCGATGTTATTCGGCGTTTGTCCGCCCACCGAGACAATGATGCCCTCTGGTTTTTCAAAATCGTGGATATCCAAAACCCGTTCAACGGTGAGCTCTTCGAAATACAACCTATCCGAGATGTCATGATCTGTTGAAACGGTTTCCGGGTTGCAGTTCACCACAATAGATTTTCGGCCGTAACGGCGGAGGTTCTGGACCGTGCTGACGCATGTCCAGTCAAACTCAACCGAGGAGCCGATGCGGTACGGCCCGCAGCCCAGAATCACAACGCCCTTTTTCCCGGTCGGTTCCACATCGTGATGAATGCCGGTGTACGACATATATAAATAGTTGGTCTGCGCTGGAAATTCGCCCGCGAGTGTGTCGATTTGGAAGATAGACGGAAGAATGCTCCACTTATATCGAAGCGATCGGATTGCTGTCGACGTTTTCTTTTGCAATGACGCAATACGGTTATCGGAAAACCCAAGTTGTTTGGCCGCTTTTAGCCGTTCTTTTGTCAGGCGACTTTCGAGCGGCCTTTCCGCTTCAACAAGATGCTTGATGCGGTGAAGAAACCATGGGTCAATTCCTGTCATTTGATTGATTGATCGGATATTTCTGCCGAGTCGGAATGACGCAGCAATGGCAAAGAGCCGTTTGGTGGTTGGTTTCTTGAGTGCAGTCAGTATCGTCGGATGATACGATTGCGCTCTCCCATTTCGGAGGAGTGTGTCATCTGTCACGCCCTCGAGTCCAAGGTCAAGCATGCGCACGGCTTTCTGCAAAGACTCCTCAAATGTGCGGCCAATGCCCATGACTTCCCCGACTGATTTCATGCTGCTGCCGATGCGATCATCCGCGCCTTTGAATTTTTCCATATCCCACCGCGGGATTTTTGTGACGATATAATCCAAGCTCGGCTCAAAACACGACTGCGTGGTTTTGGTCACTGCGTTTGGAATTTTCGGCAAACGTTTCCCAAGCGCGAGTTTTGCGGCCACATACGCGAGCGGATATCCGGTGGCTTTTGACGCGAGCGCGGAGGAGCGTGAGAGGCGTGCGTTGATTTCGATGACAAAGAAGCTGAATTTCTTCGGGTGAACGGCAAACTGCACATTGCACTCACCCACAATGCCCAGACTCCGAACAATCTTGATGGACACGGCGCGCAACGTGTGATACTCAGCATTCGTTAATGTTTGGCTAGGCGCGACCACGATACTTTCCCCGGTGTGAATGCCAAGGGGATCCATGTTTTCCATGTTGCATACCGTGATGCAGTTGTCTGCCGAGTCGCGGACGACTTCATATTCGACCTCTTTGTAATGATGCAAATACTGCTCGACCAAAATTTGCGGGCCGAATGCGAACGCTTTTTCTGCGATCGCCGATAATTCCTCGTTCGTTCGCGCGATGCCCGACCCTTGTCCGCCCAGGGAGAATCCGGCACGGATCATAACCGGAAAACCAAGACGATGTGCAACTTCCTTCACCCCCTCAATCGAACTTGCTGTTTCACTTTGGGGCGTCGGAATTCCAATTGATCGCACGTGGTCAGCGAATGCCTTGCGGTCTTCTGTTAACCGGATTGCCTCAATCGGCGTACCAAAGACCTTCACATGATGTCGGCGCAAGATTCCTTGTTTATAGAGCGCGAGTCCACAATTCAGCGCAGTTTGCCCGCCGAAACCGAGGAGTATTCCGTCGGGTTTTTCTCGCTCAATAATCTTTTCTACAAAATGCGGCATGACAGGAAGAAAATACACACGGTGCGCCAACCCTTTTGACGTTTGAATGGTGGCAATGTTGGGGTTCACGAGGATCGTCTCAATGCCTTCCTCTCTCAGCGCCTTGATTGCTTGTGAGCCGGAGTAATCAAATTCCCCTGCCTCGCCGATTTTCAGCGCACCTGACCCGAGCAAAAGAATCTTTTGTTTATTCTTCATCGCAGTTTCTCCAGAAAGAGATCGAACACCCATTCCGTGTCCGTCGGCCCCGGATTTGCTTCCGGATGAAATTGGACCGATAAAATCGGCTTTTTGGCGTGGATGATGCCTTCATTCGTGCCATCATTTGCGTTCGTGAACCAGGGTTTGAATCCCGGGGGAATAGTGTCAACCACGTACCCATGGTTTTGCGTCGTGATATAACAGCGGTTGGTTTCAAACAGCGTACATGGTTGGTTTTGGCTCCGGTGGCCGAACTTGAGTTTGATTGTTTTCCCGCCCGCGGCCAAGGTCAGGAGCTGGTGTCCAAGGCAGATGCCTAAGATGGGAATGTTCATTTCGAGGATTTCTCGGATGGTGTCAATCGTCTCTTTTGCCTGCATCGGATCACCCGGGCCGTTGGAAATGACGATGCCATCAAGTTTTTTTGCGGATTTCTTGATCATAGCAAGGCTCGTATTCCATGGAACTACGACGACATTGATCTGTCTTTTCAGAAGACACCGAAGGACATTTGCTTTTGCCCCGCAGTCGATCAAGACGACTGTTTTGGTTGCTCCACGGACCAGATAGCGTTTGACGCGAGAGGTTGAAACACGCGCAACCAAATTTTCGGTGTTTGGATCATGAAAGGGGATGTCCTTCTTTCCGATGACGATTTTGCCCAACCGTGTTCCGTGTGTCCGGATATGCTGGGTGAGAAAGCGCGTGTCGGGTATTTCAAGCATGGGAATCTTTTGTAGCTTGAGCCACGCGTCAAATGTCAAGTTGGACGACCAATGCGATGGGGTCGGATTTGCAAACGAAACCACGATGCCAGCGACATGGATGCGGTTGGATTCCCAAGAGCTTTTTCGCGGAACCCCGTAGTTGCCAATCAGAGGATAGGTGAATATAAGTATTTGGCCTTCGTACGATGGATCGGTCAAACTTTCCGGATACCCCACCATGCCGGTCGTGAACACCACCTCGCCCGCTGTGCTTTGCGCAAACCCTCCGGGTCGACCGTCAACGACGGTTCCATCCTCGAAACATAATTTCCCAGTCATAAAAACAGTCCTATCCAAAAAAAATCCAAAGCCTGGCGGTTGCCGAAAGCTCTGGGATTTAACTCTACAGCGGATAAGTAGCTCCTGTCAAGATGGAAAATGGTTTGATCTTGACAAAAAGGGAGGGGTTTTTGGTATAATACAACCTTGTGACTCTGTATTATTTCTCTGTATGAAATCATACAAAGAAAGGATCATATGGAACTTAAAGATCGAATTCTCCCCCCAAAACCTCTCCCGCCAGCAGTGGAGTCGATTGTTGGATCTGAAGCAGCCCAGCGCAGAGATTTGGTGATGACGTTTCAATTTCATCTTGGAAGTATGTTGATGATTCTTGCAGGAAAAGGCGGACCCGACCCTGGTGATCCTGGAGAGATGATATTTGATGCTGCCCGTCTCGCCCTTGAGGCCAAGCAGGCAGGGCTTGATGATATCGCAGAGCGCTTTGGGAATATTTCTCGGGTTTGTGGAGAAAAGTGGTTGAGGTTAAATGGATCAGGAAACCGATAGACGCATCTGAGTTGACTTTCCAGGAAAAATTTGATATCATAATCATGTTAAAGTGAAAAGCGCGAAACCGGAGTCACGATCCGGGAAGTCATCATCTGACTGCGCTGCGAGTCAAAATACTCGACGGTCGATTGAGCCGTAAAAGTCATCAGTCGGTGTCGCCTAGCGGAGCCGGCCAGAGTGCCATGAAGGGAAATACTTCATGGAACGAAGGATGGGACCGCGGGAGGTCCTTTTTTTTACCTCTCGTTCCTTCTTCATCACAATCAAAAGTGATGGAGAACGAACGGGAGGTTTTTTGATGAGAAAAATATGACGGCGGTAGTTCAAAGGAATAATTATATGGCAAGCTTAAATAATAAAAATCTAAAACTAGCAATACAAAAACAAGGGCGT
>JAUYPR010000019.1 GCA_030695785.1 bacterium | reverse complement strand
GGGATATTTGGGAACTCCGAGCGGGGAGAATCAGATTGCTTTTTGGAGTTGTTGAAAATCAAGCAATTGTCGTTCATACGTTTGTCAAGAAAACAGACAAGACACCATTGAGAGAGCTCCGGTTAGCAGAACAAAGGATGAAGGAGTATGCATGAATAAGCGAAGAAATCTTATTTCATTTCGAACATTGCACCGCGAATGGATGGAGGATCCTGAGTTTCGACGCGAATATGAAGTTTTGGAGCCGGAGTTTCAAATTGCAAAACAAATGATTGGAGCTCGGTTACAACGAAAGATGAGTCAAGAAGACCTTGCAAAAAAAGCAAAAACAGGTCAAGCAGTGATCTCGCGTTTGGAGGGGATGAATGCCCAGCCTTCCCTTGCGCTTCTCAAACGCGTCGCCCAAGCGCTTGATATTAAACTCCGCCTCACGATTTCGTAGATTGTGGGCATTGACATCGTTTAAATTATCTCAGAAGATACTCAAGCATGAAAATAAAAAATATGAGCTTGAAAGAAATTCAGGATTTTTGGATTGATCTGGCTGTACAATTGGAAGATGAAACACTTTCGAGGAAATCCGAGAAAGAAACCCTGGACGAGATTTTCTCCACCATTGATAATGAGGTTCTTGTCAGTATAATCAGGTCAGTCGTTGTAACTGAGGAGAGGTTAAATTTTAATCTACAGAACGACTCAGATAGAGAGAAACGCAATCAACTTTTTTCACTGTATGGAGTTTTGGAGTATTACCAAGTCGCTGGGTTAAATTCTACTCAGATGACAAAATTAAGAAAATCATTACTGGACTGTTTCGATTTATAATGCATTGAAATCTTCTAAAAAGAGGCTCTAAAATAACTGATATACTGAATTTATGATTTTGCTTTTGGTTCTCTTTCTGATTTATTCTGGCATCGCTTTTTACACGTTCAGATTTCAAAGGGTAACTTTGAGTATTTCCAGAAAACTTTTGGACTATGGAGATACTAATACTCAAATGATTCTTACCCCTAACTGGGTTGGTATTTTAGGTTGGATTAGTACAGGCTTGTTGCTCGTCAATGGAGTATTGTTCTTTGTTTTTTATGGGTGGGTATATATTTTAATGCTGTCCTTTTTTCATTTCTTTGGGTTAGCGATCCTCGAGAAGTTTTCTCCAATTCCTCCCTATGGGTACTTTTTCGAAATTATAGAGAAACATCTGGGGAATGAAATCAAAAACAGTAAAGATAAAGAAAAAGAGAATTTTTTGAAAAAAATGTTGGGTAATGTCCAAAGAAATAAATTCAAGTAAACTCGTCTGGATCACCCAAACGTAAATGCGTAGAGCTCGAGGCCATTATCGAGAAACTCTAAGGTCAGCACATGTCGTCCGGGTGAGGAAAGACGAATCAGTCGGTAGAGGCGGTCTTCATCCACAATGACAATGCCGTCTTTCACGTCATCTCCGGCAGACGTTGCATCCACGGCTTTCCCATCCAAAAGCACGCGGACGCGTCCACCCACATCAGATGGCCGCATGACCAAAAAGACGTCTTTTGACTCAAAGTTCAGAGAAAGCGATGCATCTTTTCCTGCCTCCGCATATTCTTCCGAAATCGTCCAGCGGCCATGAAACGCAAAACGGTTCGGCGGAATGAGCGTCGGTACAGAGTACTCTGCCTCGCGATCACGAGAGATTTGTTCTGGTTGCGCAAACGCAGACATTCGCCCGTAGCCTAAATAGAGCTCCGGCGTTTTACTTTGGATGGTGTAGCTGGGATTTTCAATCGGCATATCAGAAACCGCAGCACCGGTTTCCGCAAGGAGCTCTTGGATCAGCCGCTCCGACTCGTTGTATTCACCTTCACCAAAGTGGCTCGATCGAATGATGCCACGGCGGTCGATGAAGTATTTTGCTGGCCAGTAGTGGTTGTCATACGCGCGCCAAGTGGCGTAGTTGTTATCTTGCATGACTGCGTATTTTATATCGAAGTCAGCCACGGCTTTTCTCACATTCTCGCTCTTTTTTTCAAATTCAAACTCCGGCGTGTGCACGCCAACAATCACCAATCCCTTCTCGCGGTATTTTTTGTCCCATGCCTTGAGGTATGGAAGCGTGCGGATGCAGTTAATGCATGAGTAGGTCCAAAAATCTATCAGAACGACTTTGCCCCGCAGTTCCTGCATGGTCAATGGATCACTATTGATCCACTCACCACCAGGAATAAATTCAGGGGCACGCGTCAGATTGTCGTTGATGACATCAAACATGGGTTTTCCTCTGTTTTGTTTATCTGTCGGTTGTTTCAATGTTTTCAATTCTTGCTTGACGACTGCATTGTCTTCAAACCTTGTTAATCCTACCCCATATTGGGGGAAGCGTTCAAGGATGAATGTTTGGAACTTCCGGTCGAGCTGAAAGAAAAGCATGAGTGCGGTAGTAATCATCAAGATCCCAAAAATGCGGCGGATGGTGAGTGTGTTTTGCAAAAGCCATGGAATGCGTGTGAGTAATTGCCGTCCCCCATAGGTGATGCCCAAAAGGGGAATAGCAGTTCCTGTGGCGTATGCAAGCGTGATCAGTGTTGCTTCTCCGCTGACTGATCCTTGGAGTGCAAGGGAAATAACGGAAGCAAGAATCGGCCCGACGCATGGTGTCCACACCAGTCCTAGTGATAGCCCAAGAAGAATGCCGCTCCAAAACCCGCCATTTGAATCAATCCTTGGGGAGAATCGGACGAAAGAAGAAAAAAGGCGTTCGGTGAGTCGTTCAAGCTGCGGTAGAAGCAGGCTGAGTCCGAACCCAAAAACGACCACGACAGAGAGAAGCCGGATCGCATCGGCAGAGATGCCGGTAAGTCGTACGATCGCTGTTAATAATAGGGTAAAAAAGGTGAAGCTTGCAATAAAGCCAACAACCACACCCCACGGCCGGCGTTTTCCGCCAGTGACTGAGCCGGAAAGGACGATCGGTAAAATTGGGAGAATGCACGGAGAAAGAATCGTGACGATTCCAGCAAGAAAAGCAAAGGGGAGAAGCAAGATCATTGCTGTAAGTATACAAGACAATTAGTATTGTACGAAGGTTTGGATTGAGGCTTGTTGTCGGAGTGTTTCAAGCCACCCTGGGAGAGCCTGGGCAATTTTTTGGCCGGTGAGTTGTTCTCTGAACGCTGCCTTTGATGCCTCGTCCGAATTTTTATCCAAGGAAGGTGTGAGTTCTTCCTCACTGACCGTTGTTTGGTCGGCCAAAAGTTTTTCACTCAGCTTTTGTAGGAGAATTTGCTTGCGAATTTCCTTTCGCGTCACCCCTTGGGAGGCAAGAAGAGTATCGAGATTTTCTCCCTGTTTGGCCAGTTGTACTTCTGCGCTCGCGATCTCCGCATCAATCTCCGTTTCTGTCACTGTCACACTGCGGCGTTTTCCCTCCTGCAAAATGAGCGTTTCGGTTATGAGATTCTCTAATACTCTTTGCCCGCCTTGTCGTTCAAGTTCGCGGATGACCTGAAGGCGGGTAATCGGTTGGCCGTTCACAAGGGCGGCAATCACCAGCCCGTTAACCCAAGCCGCCACACCAATTGACAAAAGCAGGAGGACGGCGGCAATAATAACGAGACGTTTTTTCTGAGGCGCATGTTTAGGAACGGATGGTGGGGGGAGTTCAGTGGAGGTGAGTTTTTTTGGCACACGTTAGTATAACATATGATCATTTTTTCCAATAGTCATATATGGAAACGCCGAAAGTGCGCAAAGCGTCGATCACGTGGATTAAGGGAAGGCCGACGACGTTAAAATAGTCGCCTTCGACGCGCTGCACCAACGCGCCCCCGCGGTCCTGTAACCCATACGCTCCTGCTTTGTCGAGCGGCTCACCTGTTTGAACATACGCGTCAATGTCGGAATCGGTCAGTTTACGCATCCACACCGTTGATGCAACAACGTTGGTGACGGTTTTGTTGGTGTCAGTATCGATCAGCGTGAATCCAGTGAGTACCTCATGTGATGTTCCGCTGAGTGTTTTGAGCATGCGCCGCGCAACCATTTTTGTTTCTGGTTTACTCCAGATTTTGTTTTCGGCGACCACCACCGTATCTGCGGCAAGAATGATGGCGTTTGTATGCCGTTTTGCGACCTCCTCGGCTTTTGCGCGCGAAAGTTTTTGGACAAGTGAACGGGGATTTTTCGCGCGGATGTTTTCTTCATCGATGTTGCTTGGATCCACGACAAAAGGAATTTGGAGTTGCTGTAAAAGCATCTTTCGACGTGGAGAACTGGACGCGAGAACAAGTTGTTTCATGGTTGGAAATGTTGCATGAGACGATCAAGATTTCCATCAAGGAGGATCGGTTGCATACCAAGGACCTCTTCTTTTAAAGGAAGTTTGGGATCGATCTTGTTGAAAAGAAAAATGGGTTTGCGTAGATAAAATGCGAGTGTCATTTCCATG
>JAUYPR010000008.1 GCA_030695785.1 bacterium | reverse complement strand
GACCATCCCCGCGTCTTCACTTGAGGAACTCAACACCATCACCAAACAAGTCGAATCAACCTTGGCAAGCCTGCTTATTGTTGCCAAACGCACGACGTTGCAAATGGAAGATGGATTCCGCTCCACACTTCCTTTGGGACGCGACAAGCTATTTATTGTGCGGAATATGGATACGACGTCTCTTGCGTCGACGTTTCCTTTTACCTCCTCCGAGCTTTCTTCGGATAACGGCATTATGTACGGCATCAACGAACACAACGGCTCGCTCATTGTGTTTGACCGCTTCTCTTTGGAAAACGCCAACACCGTCATTCTCTCCAAATCTGGCGGCGGAAAAAGTTATCTCACGAAGCTTGAGGCTAGCCGCTCACTCATGTTTGACACCGAGGTCATTGTGATTGACCCCGAAGATGAATACCGCGCGCTCTGCCAAGCCGTTGGCGGCGAGTATATTCCATTCAAATACAACTCGCCCTTAAAAGTGAACCCATTGGATTTGTCGGGCATGTTGAGTGAGGACGAAAATGAATTGTCGTTCAAAATCCAAACCCTGCACCGGCTCATGCGCGTCATGCTGGGCGCCCTTTCTCCGACCGAAGACGCGATTTTGGACCGGGCGCTGGTGGCTGCGTATCAGCAAAAAGGCATTACCTTGGACCCCAAAACCCAGCGGAACATGCCGCCTTTGTTGGAAGATGTCTACAAAGTGCTCGTGGGAATGGAAGAACCGGACGCCCGCGGACTTGCCGAACGGCTGGAACGATATGTGAAAGGCAGCCTCGCCGGATTCTTTTCTTCCCACACAACCGTGAATATCCAAAGCCAGTTCACGGTGTTTTCCGTTCGAGAGGTTGAGGATGAACTGCGGCCGATTGCGATGTTTCTTATTCTTGATTTTATTTGGACGCGGGTGCGGAAAAGCTTAAAGCGGCGTATCCTGATTGTGGATGAGGCTTGGTACATGATGCGCTATCCTGATTCCGCCATGTTCCTCTGGTCTATCGCCAAGCGCGCGCGAAAATACTACCTTGGGCTGACCACGATCACGCAAGACATTGAAGACTTTTTAGCCTCTGATCTTGGGCACGCGATTATTCAAAATTCGTCCATCCAAATTCTTCTCAAACAATCTCCTTCGAGTATCGAGAAGCTTGCGAAAACCTTTGCGCTATCTGAAGGAGAAAAGCATTTACTGCTCGCGGCAGATGTGGGGGAAGGGTTGTTTTTTGCCGGGCCGAACCACGCGGCGATTCGCATTGTCGCCTCTCCAGAAGAGCACAGACTAATTACCTCGAAACCCCAAGAGCTTTTGGAGATGCAGGAACAAAATGCTATCATGAATAATAATGGAAACCAGCCCGGAAATTCTCCAAGCGTATCGTGATGTCCTCCCTATCCTTCTTGGCCTTAGAAACCGCACGCTTGAGAAAAACAAGGATACGAATGCGATTCTCCAAAAGACCTACTTCCTCTTAGGATTAGACGAGTCGGTCGCGCTCGAAGAGGCAATTGACCGCATCCAACGACTCCTACTGCAAACACAGCGTGTTGAACAAGGAGAGGTTCGACTTCCAGACACGGTGGGACAGACACGGTGGGAACGAAAAGATATTGTTGCAATCTTGGACAAGCTAGATACCCTCACCCGAAAACGAAACCTTCAAAGGAATGCCGAGGAAGCGCGGAGGGCGATTGTTCAACCGATCCAAAAGATCCTGGGGGTGATCCAAGAAACACAGCGTTTAGATCCGGAAAGGGCGTCGGTGTTGACGCAGTCGTTTCTAAAAAATCTGAACCATACACTGAATACTGCGGATAAGGGTGAATTGGAGCATGATGAGGATGTTCAAGGAGTCGTTCTTCGTTCGCTCGACAAGGCGCTCGAAGGTGCTGTTCCAGAAAACGCGCGGAAAAAGATTCTTCGCATCGTCCAAGAAGAAACAGCTCCATCTGGGTCACAGGACTTGTACACCAATGTAAGGAGACTCAAAACATCCCTCTTTCTCCTTCAAGAACCCTCAGCTGAAAAAAAAACAAAACCACCCGCGATACAACCGACAAGTACCTTACGGCTTCAACCAGTATACTCGCCCCAGCCGCCACAGGGCTTCTTTAGTACGATCACGAACGAGGTTCTCTCGGCGCAAGGCGGACTCCGAAATCCGGCTGATATTGGACGCATCGCGCTTGCGGAGTTTCCACTGTTTTCAAAAGTCAAACGTGAGCTTTTTCTCTTTTCTTTTCGCGGTCTCGCCGATCACGACAAACTCACGATACATCCAGATGATAGCCCGAGGACGCGGCGCATCAAAACAGAGGTCCGGACACTCCTCTCAGGGCTTCCTGATCCAACACGAACATGGCAAGGGCGGGCACTGCAGTGGTTTTGGGGCGACGCACAGCGAAGATTCCTACCAACCAACCGCGTGCTTGACGCACTGATCACGGTAGTACGACAAGCAAAAACAGCTAACATACTGACACAAGAACAATTCTTCCTTGCTCTTTCCAACGCAACCGCACCGTTTCTTGGTCCAAGCGACAATCCAACCTATACATTTCAAAACAATCAGTGGGTGTTTGCGGAAAACCCCATGAGCCGCATTCCCCTTCCGCTTCCTTCGCCCTTTGCTAACTGGTTCAAAAACTCCTTCTCTTCCTCGCTCATTTACCTGAGGCGCCATGGCGCCGCGAGTATTTTTGGCGCGTACGCTGGCGCAGGAGGAGGGGCAATGGTCGGCGGCATCACCGGAGCTGCGGTTGGAGGTGCAGTTGGCGCGCCGTTTGGACCAGTTGGCGTCACTATCGGACAATTCACCGGCGGTGCAGTGGGTGGCTCAACCGGGTTCGTGATTGGCCCCTCGTTAGGCGGACCCACCTTCTCTTTTTTTGTGCGCATGTGGAACACGCTGTGGTCGCCGTTTGGAAGTCCAAATGTTGCTGCGTCAAAAGGAATCAGCGCTGCGGGGCGCGGGCTCGCGGGGTTGGGGCGGAGCGCCCTCGGCGCGCTTGGGCCACGGATCGCTCAAGGGTTGGCTGGTCTTGGCGCCCGCATGGCAACTGGGTTTGCGGCTGGGCTCAGTGCAACCGGATGGGGTATCGTCATCGCTGTTGCGGCTGTGCTGATTCTTATCGGAGTGGCTTATTTCTATAACACCAACTTCATCATCCCCGGCTCGTTCGTGTCCGGAGAACGTGGCGGAACAGACACGTCCCTTGTCACCGGCGGATCGTCTACCCCATACACCGGACCATTTGAAGAACATCCTGCGAGTCAGGTCGTCATAAAAATCCAGCAATCTCCTTGTAAGGGCACAGTGCGTGGAACTGACCAGGTGTGCATTGATTGGATAAAAACCAACCTCCAAAATGATCTTGCGACTGAAATCGTCAACTCCGCGATATCACGCTCGAATGATTTTTTTCTTCAGTGTGTTGGGCTCATGCGAGGATTAGCGAGCGCATTCAATAACCTTATCCCAGATAAAGGCGGGCATGCGCGACAGTACGCAGATATATGGACTCGACCAACCAATTATGATTATATTGACAAGACTACAGGTCAAACTATACAACCTGGAGACATTGCAATATGGGCGTATGGAGAATTCGGTCACATCGCCTACGTTGTTGGGGTTGAACGTGAAGATAAGACACAATTCGTGGTTGCAGAGGCAAATAATTGCCGGCCAGATTGTGGAAGGGTCGGCATTAGTACACGAAATGTGAATGAGACAAACTTCACTGGATGGTTACGGAAGAAGACCCAATGAACAAAAAAACTATCTTCATTCTTGTTTCTCTTCTGTTTCTGTTGCTCGGGCTACTTCTTGTCCGCGCAATGTTTCAACGGCAAACACTCCCTCCCTCTCCGTCTTTAAATCCAACCCCACTCACATCACCACCCTCTCCCACAGAAGAAATACGTTCCGACCTTGTTATCTTGTCAACCGTTCCTCGAAATGGCGAGGCGGCTGTTGAGATAAATATCCCTCTTCGAATTGTTATGAATCAACCAATAGAGAACGTGTCTCTGACGGCAGTGGTAACGCCGAGGGTTGATTACGCAACTCAGAAGCTTGGACCAGTGTTCTTTTTGACCCCACGAACGACATTTGAAAAAAATACACAATACACCATCGATATTCTCTCTGGAAATACAAGGGTTGGATCTTTCTCGTTCATAACAGGGGCGCAGGAGCATGCTGGTACCGCGCCTGATGAGTCGTCAATTCAAGAACAAGAAAGGTTTTACCTCAATAATTACCCAGATGTGTTTCTTTCAAACAACATTCCATTTGATTCCGACCAATTCTTCATCAAGCGGGGTGGTGTGCGCCCACCACCAGATCAACGTAACTATTTTGTTGTTACCCTTAAAGGCGATCGGGAAAATTCCAAAGAGGTGTTTCTTCATTGGCTCCGCTCCCTCGGCCTCACCGACACCCAAATCCAAACCCTTGACATTGAGTATCAAACTCAGTAACGTCATTCTTGTCACGCTTTTGCGTTCTGCCCATGCAACAAGAACGATCCACTCGCCGTTTTCCAAGAAGGACACTCGAACAACTCCTCGTTGGAGAAACCACTGCTCTTTTCTTCCGCCAAGAATCAAGTTCCTTTCTAGAAACAGAGCCGTCGGAAAAACCGCGTGGAGGAGAAGTGTTTCGTCACCCAGACGGACGGCATATCCTAGTAAAATATGAGCTCGGGGAAGGAAAAAAAGAACGCGTCATTGTTGGGTATGAGGTCCAAAAATTTCCGGAGTGGGCCGCAGTCACGGGATATAAAGGGGTGGTTCGAAAAACAACGTTGGAGCAGATTCAACACATTAATATCAAACCTCTCCCCAATGAAAAAATAATTCCCTTTTGGGGTGATTATCCAAGGGCTTATAAAGAAGCTGGATTTATGTATGTACCCATCCCGGGAATCAAAACGGCAAGTAATTCTGAAACATTTGAGAGTATTCTTAGACACTTGTACGATTTGGGGGACCCCTATGATAATTTCTTGTCGCCAAGCTATAAGATTAACGAGATGGAACCAACCCTTGGAATCCCCTACACAGAAGAGGATGCAAACCAAGATCCATTAAAAAGCGTTGAGAATATCAGCAGACTTTTGTATCTTTGGAAGAAGCAGTGGCCACTTGTTCGGTTTTGGCTTTTGGGTCACAGCCATGGAGCGTGGGTCGCTCATGAGCTTGCGAAAATACACTATGATGCTGTCGCTGGCGTTATCGCATTTGACGGTGCAGTGAAGGGCGCCGACCCCAATCCCCAGAATAATCCTGATGTTAGTGTTGCGGAAAAAGGTGCCGCTTGGGCGGTCGGGGGGCAAGCAGCAATTTTTCACCTGAACCGAGGAAAGGATCCGAATACTTCTGAACAAATTGAAAAGGAAGTTGCCGACCTTCAACAAAAAGGGATCGTCTATGTCACTTTTGCGTCAACAGAGGATCGTTTTGTTGGCGATAAATATGCGTACGTTGAATCAGCAAATCGCTCGTTCTGTGGAGAGGATATTGATGTTCGATTTCCGATGGGCGTGTTTTTAGAAAAAGAAACCGCAGAAGAAGTTCTCGATTTTGTTACAGATGAAACGCTTCGGGGTATACTGACTGCAACTATCAGGGCGCAGGAGGCTGAGGTTTTCGTCCTCTCCGGTCTTACTGAATTCGCTGGAGAAAAATTTTTGGGTGTTGAAATAGACGAGAATCTCCTTGCTACATTTGAGGAATTTCGAAAGAAAACAATTGAAAAAAATCCTTTGTACTCACACGGGGCAGTTCTTGCTCATCCAACCGTACTCAGTGGTATCAAACAAATCTTAAAGTGTGCGCATAACCCCCTTGAACGACCGCTCATTGCACGCTATCGAAACATCTCTCCAGGCATCACAAAAAAAGACGAGGTTGAAAAGGGGATTGGCCAACCCATAAGAAGATCACGAACATCTAGTATGGACGGCATAAAAGAAGTACTTTACTATCCAACAAGAACAAATCCTAATCTCTATCATCGTATTATCACTGATGTTTCAAGTGGTATTGTCTCAAAAATAGGGATCGTTGAAGACGGCATTGATGTTTCTCGGGCAGAACTTTTAGATGAGCTACTTAAAATAACCTCTACACTTCCTTGGGAATTGCATGCGGATAGATATCCGAATGCGAGATATGTACCATCCGGCCCATATGGGTATGTACTCTTTCTTTTCGAAAACAATGGGATTGGTTTTTTAGCAGAAAGGCATAAAGGTTATCCTTTAAAAATCTTCTATTTTCAACCAAACCCAATCGAAACACTCATCAGATCGCTCCCAGATTTAATGACAATAATCGGATATCCATATCAAAAACTACGGTTTGGAGAGCTCCAACGATATAAACCAATCGAAGGGGGAAGAAGGCATGGTTTCACCATTACAGATTTCTGGAACGACAACTGGAGCTACAGACAAAGGGCCACGAGTACCTTTCTGGTAAATCAAATCCTTAATAACGATGGCCTCTACGATGATGACTATTTTACGTTTTATATGGGTCCGTGGATTACTACCGGGAAAGGACATAATTCTTTCTTTCTAAAACTAAAAGGTTCTTCCGCTATTTCCAACCAATTCTTCAATGAGTGGTTACGTTCTTTGTGGTTGACTGACGAACAAATTAGGAACCTTGATATTCGCTATATCTAAACCAGCCTACCCCCGAAACCGCATCTTTCGAATCATTGGCCGCGGGAGGAGGCTGTTTAACTTTCCAAAAATCTGCTTTGAGTACAAGCGCAATTCGGTGGACAGTGCAGACGATGCCGTACGCACAATGAGCGTGTCTCCGCGCAATGCCTCGACCGAACTCCCCATTGCCGCCGCCTCCCCCACCACCTCTTCCACCACCCCAAACCATGCATCTTGTACTTTCAGCCCAAAAAGCGCCGACCGATTCCGTTTTCGATCCAAAACAGCAGGCAGAATAGCAGAAAGCGGGCGCATGGTTTACCCCTGAAGGCGGACTGGCATAATGATGTGAAACACACCCTCTTCCCCAATGCCGGAAATTTTGCAGGGTTTGAGTGCTCCGGAAAACTCGAGGGCAACCTGACTTGCTTTGGTCGCATGGATCGCGTCTAAAAGATACCGACTGTTGAGCGCAATCACCAACTCTTCCCCCTCCACCGATGCGTCAATGCTCCCCTCTTGCGTTCCAATCTGTTCTATAGATGACGATAACGTGAGCGATGGAGTTTTCTTTGGTGTAACCGTGAGGCGCACCACACCAGCAACCGCCCGCGAAAAAATGCCCGCCAAACGCACTGCTTTTTCCAACACATCCCGCTCAACCATCAAACGGGTGGTCGGTGGTCCAGGAAGAATCCGTTCATAAGGTGGAAACTGTCCATCAATGAGACTACTGACCAGTGTCACCCGTTCAATCGAAAACAAGACCTGGCTGCCTTGGAATATCACCCCAACTAGCGTTTTGTCATTTTCCCCAATGAGCCGTGCGAGCTCCATCATAGATCGTGCCGGCAGAATGAACGACATATTCCCCTCAGATTTATCCACAGAAACCATACTCTTACTTAACCGATACCCATCTGTTGCAACGAGCGAAAGGACCCCTTTCTCGTACGTCAGAAGAATTCCGGTCATTTCTCTCCGGCTTTCGTCCGTAGACGCGGCAAGGCTGACGCGCTCAATTGTTTCGCGCAGTGTTTTTCCAGCAATAAACATCGCCTTTTCCGAATCAAATATGGGAAGAGTTGGAAAATCTTCCCCACGTGCTCCTTGTATGGTCGCTGTGAATGACCCACTATGAATAGATAGTTTTCCATCTTCAAGGTGGAGGGTTATGTCGGTTTCTGGAAGAGAATGTACAAACTCCACAAACACCATCGCCGGAACACAAACCATGCCCGAGCCTTCTCCTTGAGCAGGAATTGTATATTGAATTGCGGTCACAAGGTCAGTCGCACTGAATGTCAACTCTCCTTCTCCTTTGTGCACGCATATATTGGTGAGGATCGGAAGGTCGCCCCGCCGGGAAACCGATCGTGCGACTGCGGTTAACGCCCGTTTTGTTTCGCTATGCCCAACAATAATCTTCATCTGACGATGATATCACCCCGATCAAGAAATGGCTGCAGTGCATCGTCATTCAAATTGATCAGCCGGAACCGGACAAGACCACCCTGAATCATCCGGCGGATTTCTTCTTGCTCGGGCGAGAGAACAGCAGATCCAGATTTCACTTCAATAAAGTCAATCCGTTGTCCTTCTTTAATCCCAATAAAATCGATCGGTTGTCCAAGTGGAATGATAACATCATAGTCGTAACGCAACTCTGCGTAGGTTAATAATTCCGCAACTTTCCCTTTTTTTGGATTAATGGATCCTTGGATTGTGGATAAAACCCGCGATGGAAGTTTTTGAATTTCTTGGTAAAGCGCAAGGAGGTTTGGGGGAAGTGTATCAGTTTCAACCAAAGCTTTCCGTTGTGTCCGGCCGTAAATATATGCGAGGATAATGGTTGCGATAAACAGAACAAGGAGAAGAAGAAATATCCACCATGTCATAGCGGTATACTACCATATAAATAATGAATAGTATTTGTAATAGAGCTTGTGGATATGTGGAGAATCTCGAAGATTCTCGGGGAAGATTTGGAGATTCTTTGTGTGGATAAGGAGTGGATAAAACATCATCCAGGAAACAAGCGTTGGCGAATCCGAGCAAGATCATCCCCAAGGTCGCCGCGGGATTGTAAAAGTTGGTGGATATGTTGGACGCCATGAAGGATAGTGGTGTGATCTCTGCCACCAAGAAGTTCACCAATGGCTTTAAATGGAAGATTCAACTCTTTCCGTATAAGATACATAGCCATCTGCCGCGGGCGGACAAAGAGTCGGTCGCGTTTTTTACTTTCAAGTTGTGGGAGGGTGAGATGGTAGTACGATAACACCGCGTCAAGAATAACTTCTGGGCGCAAAATATCTTTTTTTTCTTGGACCTGCGCGGTTTTTTGAAGGTGTTTTTGTACTAAATCGACATTAAGTGGAACATGATGAAGCGCAGCGACAACCAAGAGCTGATTGAATATTCCCTCCATTTGCCGCACGCTTTCTGCCCGTGCAGCAATGGTCTGGGCGGTGATCATTTCAATTGGAACCCCAATATTCTTCGCTTTAATTAAAAGGATTGCGGTCCGGAGTTCGAAGTCTGGCGGTAAAAGATCGGCGATCATGCCAGCCTCAAACCGGGAACGTAGGCGCGCCTCGAGTTTTTGGATCTCGCGCGGTGCCTGGTCGGCGGTGAGGATAATTTGGTTGCCTGAACGCAAAATCGCGTTAAAAGTATTGAAAAATTCTTCCTGCACCGCGTTTTTCCCCGCAATGAAATGAACATCATCCACTAAAAGAAGGTTGGCGTTGCGGTAGCGGCGTTTAAACACGCCGGTTGATCTGGCTTGGATCGAAGAAATAAGTTCATTCGTGAAATCCTCGCCCGAGCAGTACATGATCCGCGCTGACGGGCTCATAGTGAGAATGGCATTGCCGATCGCCTGCATAAGATGGGTTTTTCCAACACCAGTACCGCCATACAAAAACAAAGGGTTGTACGATGTTCCTGGAGATTTCGCAACTGCTTGGGCGGCGGCGTTCGCGAGTTGGTTTGAGGATGCGACAGCAAAGGTTTCAAAGGTAAAATCTTTACGCAGCAGAGAGGGTGATGTTGTCATAGATTGTTGTTTGTCGGTAAAGAGTGGGCCGCTTGGTTCGGCTAATTGGGTTGGCAGGATAGATGGATCCAATACGACCCGCAGCTGGGGCCGTCCCCCCATGATTGTTTCAAGCACGTCTGCCACCAAACCCTGATAACGTTGGCTGATGATTTGTTGCGCATACGCACTCCCTACCCGCAGCTCGACCATGCCGCTTTGTGAAGACCGAAGCTGTGCGTGGCGAAAAAACATTTGTAAATGCAGTGTGGATACCTTCTGCGTGAGTGTTTCGAAAAGTTGGTTCTGAATCTTGCGGTCGTCCATACGGCCACCATTGTATCACCACCGCCAATATCGTATACTATGGATATATGCCCAAACGGACATACCAGCCAAAACACTTACACCGTCTGAGGAAACACGGATTTCGGAGCCGCATCGCAACACATGACGGAAGAAGAGTACTTGCCCGCCGAAGACAAAAAGGCAGAGTCCGTCTTACGATTGGGCACTAAACAATATGCTCCCCCGCAAATTCCGCCTCAATGACCCAATAGCGTTCCGTATGTGCCGCCGGACTGGAAAAAAACACGAGACGTCTGTTATGACTGTTTTTTTTCAGACAAACAATATCCACGTTCTCCGGCTCGGTGTTGTTGTTTCAAAAAAGTTTTCGCTCAAAGCGACTGACCGTAACCGTGCACGGCGGCTGTGTCACGCGGCCGCGTTACCTTTAAAAGACTGCGGGTTAGATGTCATCATTATTCCAAAAAAAGAATTATTGAGGGTGTCATCGCAAAAAATCCAGGAGGAATTGCGTGCGATTCTCACCTAGCGGGCTCACCATCGGTTTTGTCCGCGCGTACCAACTCACCCTCTCGCCTGACCATGGGTTTTTGCGCGTGCTTGGGTTTGGACGGCTGTGCAAGTATGAAGAAACCTGTTCCAACTACACTATTCGGGCAATCCAGGAACATGGTACAATACAGGGACTACGATTGGGGCTTTTGCGCATCCTCTCGTGTCACCCATGAATATCTGGAACCTCCTGTTTGTTGCTCCGCTCACGAATATTTTGTTGTTGCTCTACACAGGGCTATCCGCACTGCACGTGCCCGGATCGTTGGGGTGGTCCATTGTTCTTTTAACCATTATTGTCCGCGGGATTCTTTGGCCATTCACCAAAACTCAAATGGTGCAGATGCAGAAAATGCAGAAACTCGCGCCCCAACTCAAAGAGTTGAAACAACAGCATGGGCATGATGCTAAAAAGCACCAAGAAGAACAACTGCGTTTGTATAAAGAACACGGCGTGAATCCGGCAACCGGCTGCCTATTGTTAGTCGTCCAACTCCCTGTTCTGTTTGCGCTGTACGGACTTTTGAACCTCGTATTTAGTGCGACCGACCCGAGCGCACTGCTTGCAGACTTGAATCAAAAACTCTATTTCCCATCACTCCATCTGACGAGCGCGCTCGACACAACGTTTTTTGGCGTCTCGCTTGGCGCGCGGCCAAGTGAGTACGCGACCATTGGATGGTGGATGCTTTTGATCCCGGTTGTTACAGCCGGATTGCAACTGGTGCAGTCGAAACTGATGCCACAAACGCCAACTCCCCCGAAAAAAGAAAAGAAGAAAGATGAAAAAGAATCAACCGAGGAAATGATGCAGGGTGTGCAAAAGCAGATGATGGTGGTGTTCCCTGTCATGATTGGTATTGCGGCGTATCAATTCCCCATCGGACTTGCGCTGTATTGGAACACATTCTCACTCCTTGGTATTATTCAGCAATGGCAACTGCGGAAATGAGCATGAACGACGAATCAACCATCATCAAAACGAAAACAGAAGAAATGCTCGGCGTCTTGGGTATTTCCGGTGATGTTGCCGTGCGCAGTGAAGGCGAAGGTGAAGAGCGCGCAACCTACATTCTCATCGAAGGCAGTGATATGGGCATGTTGATTGGGTATCACGGCGAAGGGCTTTACTCGTTTCAGCTTCTCCTTTCGTTTGTGGTCGCAAAGGCGTGCGGTGAGTGGCGGCGGCTGTTTGTGGATGTGGCCGGATGGCGCGCGTCGCGGGAAGAATATTTAACCCGGCACGCCAACGAAGTTGCCGATACGGTGGCGGCATCCGGAGAGCCACATCAGTTTGAAACACTTGAAGCGGTAGAGCGTCGTGTCATTCATGTGGCGCTTTCTCTACGGACAGACGTCCGGACAGAGAGTGTGGGTGAAGGGCGCGATAGACGATTGATGGTGTATCCACACTAATGCTTGCCTGGTCAAAAGTTATTTCCAATACAGCCGCACAACTTGTTGCCAAAGCCGCAACTGTTGGTGCGACCATGATTATTTTTGGCATGCTCAGCCGCATGAACGACCCT
>JAUYPR010000032.1 GCA_030695785.1 bacterium | reverse complement strand
CGGAAGATGACCCGCGCAACCCTGGAGTCATTGCGGATAACGTCGGAGACAACGTAGGGGATGATGCCGGCATGGCCGCGGATTTGTTTGAAACCTATGCTATTAGTTTGGTGGCCGCGATGTTGTTAGGGTCGCTGGTTTTTCCAAAAGATCCCCAAGCTCTTGTATTTCCTCTCGCATTGGGTGCTTTATCTATTCTGGCGTCAATTGTGGGCATCTTTTTCGTCCGCCTCATGCATAAAGACGACCTTGGAATCATGCCGGCCATGTATCGCGGCATTGCAATTTCCGGACTTCTTGCGGCGGTGTTGTTCTTTCCTGCGACGAAAATTCTCATGGAAGGAAATCCTGGCGTCTTGTGGGGGAATTTGTATTGGGCATCTTTGTGTGGATTGTTTGTGACCGCCGCTATGATGGTCATAACCGAATATTACACTGCCACGCAGTATGCGCCGGTGCGTGACATTGTAACAGCGTCCCAAACCGGACACGGGACGAACGTGATTGTGGGTTTGGCCGTTGGGATGAAGTCGACGTTGTTGCCTGTCCTCATCATTTCTTTGGCAATCCTTGCGGCGTATGGGTTAGCTGGGCTGTATGGCATTGCCATTGCGGCAGTGGCGATGCTGTCCATGGCTGGCATGGTAGTGGCGATTGACGCGTTTGGCCCCATAACCGACAACGCGGGTGGGATCGCGGAAATGGCTGAGCTTTCCCCGGCAGTGCGGAAGGTGACGGATGCATTGGATGCAGTGGGGAATACCACGAAGGCCGTCACAAAAGGGTACGCGATTGCATCTGCCGCGCTTGCGGCGCTGGTTTTGTTTGCGGCATACAGACAAGAGCTTTCGATTGCCGGCAAGATGGTTTCATTTGATATTGGCGAACCGCGGGTGTTGGTCGGTTTATTTATCGGCGGCGCGCTTTCCTACATATTCGCCGCGTTGGCTATGGAGGCAGTAGGAAAAGCGAGTATGGCGATTGTGGTGGAAATTCGACGGCAGTTTAAGGAGATCAAGGGTTTGTTGCGCGGGAAAGCAAAGCCAGAGTATGGCCGGGCGGTGGATATTCTCACCGTGGCAGCGTTGAAGCAAATGGTGGTGCCGGCTCTGCTTCCTATTTTCATCCCGATTCTCGTCGGCGTGACGCTTGGGCCGGCGGCGTTGGGAGGTTTGTTGGTCGGCGTGATCGTGACTGGGTTATTTCTTGCGATTTCCATGACGACCGGTGGTGCGGCGTGGGACAACGCGAAGAAATTTATTGAAGCCGGGAATTTCGGCGGCAAGGGGTCGTTGGCCCATCAAGCCGCGGTTACTGGGGATACGGTTGGGGATCCGTCGAAAGATACGGCCGGCCCGGCTATTAACCCCATGATTAAAGTGGTAAACGTGGTCGCGATCCTCCTCGTGAAGTACCTCTGATCGTGATACCATAGCGGCGTGGATGCCTCATTGTCGGTTGCCTTTGTTGTGACACAATTCAAAACTCATCTGCAACATGCGCATGCAAAGAAGTTGACTGATCGAGTTCTTCTTGCTGCCGTTGCAACTTACGGTGACAAAGAAATGTCGGTTCGGGCACACCTCACCTTGGTTGCGCGGGGGAGTCTTTTCTTGAATGAAAAGAAAGGAAATCCTGTTCAATCGTCGTCGTTGTGTCTTGCTGCACTCATGCATGATATTGGGAAGGCGGCGGTGATGGACAATGTTTTTGGTCTGCCGCGCACGCTCTCGCCCGAAGAAGATATCATCAAACGTAAACACACAGTGCTGGGTGGTCAGATTTGTCAGAAACTTGGCGAGCCGTTTATCTCGGTTGCGCCGTGGGTTCGTGGACATCACGAGTCATGGAACGGCTCCGGTTACCCAGATGGGCTGAAGGGAGAAACAATTCCTCATGCGTTGCGTTTCTTGCGGCTCGCAGATGTAATTGGCGCCCTGCGCATCTCCCGCCGCTACCGCGCCGCTTTTTCTCTCGAGGAATCTTTCGAGATTCTTCAAACCATGCAAAGGAATGGTCCCGTATTCGACCCTTCTCTCATGCCATTTGTGGATGACCTTTTGGCATTGACGAAATAGCCTTTGGGAGGTATAATTAGCCTCTTCTGCCATTCATATGGGAGTCGAAGCTCAATATCGTCCAACACTTGAAGACATTGCTCAGGCAGAACAGCGACGTGTCGTAGGGGATTATCGTGGTGCGACCTCCCTTGTCAGACCAGCGCTCGCCCGCGTGATCGAACATGGCCTCGACAATCTTTCAGTCCAAGAACAAGCAGGAATCCTTGCCTCACTGCGTCTTTTGTGTTCAGCCGAACTTTCTGCCGCAAACCAATCCTGGAATGCGCCGACAGCTGCGTTTTGGTTAGAAGAGGCGGCCTTTTCTATGAGTCGCGGCTATGGGCATCCAGAAATTCAGGAAGCTACACAATCAATTCGCGTCGGTCCGTTTGGCGAATCATACGATCATCCCACCGAGCAGCTTCGTGATCGCGCAAAATTTTTCCTGTCGCTGGCGGCTTTGACCGGAAATACAGGTTTTGTTGACGAAGCGATCAAGACGCTCGAACGGGCGGCTGCCCAAAGTCGCGAGCCGACTGCAAGGACATTAGCACGATTTGAACTCGCTGTACTTGAACGCCGACGCAACCGGCAAACCTTCAAGGAGGTTGAAACACGGGCAGGGGAGGCATTATTTGCCGCATACGACAAAGGAAATTGGGAACGGGCCACAACTATTGGAAGCCGTTTCTTCCTGCTTTCCATAAAAGAAGGCCGGTTCCGCACTGCGGGTCTTTTTGCCCTGCATACGCTTGCTTGTGTTGTGAACGACTCGTCGCTTGCGACCATCCCATTTCGAGAAGCTTGGAAGATGCTGACTGCATGGATTCGAAAGACAGCGCTTCGATGGACGACGCCATCCGGTGTTTGCTATGACTATATTGCCGACCGAGCAGAGAAAAGAAGCTATGTCGGCGTGGAAGATAGAGAGTTATCCGAACAAATTCTCTTGGAATCGTATCGCCTTTTGACACATCGGGGTAAACTGATCGATGATGGGAAGATGATACAAGCGGAGTTTCTTCAATACGACGGCATCGATCGTTCGTGTCCACAGGTGATCATCACGCATAGTTTATCCGGATCCCTTGATCACAATCAATGCAGGGTTGACAAAAACGCACCGTACCACACAATTGTCCGTGTCGTTTTCCCACAAAACGATGCGGAAGGACATTGGATCGATGTCCAGCTTGGTGAAGGGCGAAGTGCTGCGTCATCTTCGGATAGTTTTGTATTGAACGGAGACGCCCACGGCCAACAGCTCCAGACGACTCTTGCTTTTCTTCGGGAGATTCCTTCTTAATACCGCTCGCCTCTGTTTTTGGGGATAAAGGGGCGGAATGATTTCAGAGTTTGCGTCGCATTTGGATCGTGCTTCAGTGTGTACAAAAGTTTATTCACGTAGTTGTGTAGATCCCGGTGAAATGGTAAATACTCAAAGTGGAAATCGAAAATGGCGGCTGCGGATGTGCGGGCGTAAAATGTGCCAATGCCAAGGATTTGTTCAAGAACCGAACGGGATGTTGCGGCGGAATCTTGCAATTCTGAAAGGTTCGCGCTGAGTTGGTATGACGTGAAGGGAGAATGGTATCCAAGCTTCACGAGACGCCGGTCGGTGATGACGAAATAGTTTTTTGACCAGATGACCCACGCCCACCACAGGGAGAATATCCATGCAGCCACAATCAAGATCGTTGTGATTATCAGCATATTGGTTGGCAGAATAAATCCAACAAGTCCACGGCCAAACGTCCACAGAAAATAAAGAAGCATTCCAGCGGCAAGACATATGAGGATGATGTTTTTGATCAGTGCCAAACGGTGCATGCGCGAGACATACAAAACAACTTCGTCCTGGTGTTTGCCTTGAAAGGTAAATGTCTCCGTTATCATCAGTACCGCCTAGGGGAGTCGAACCCCTGATCTCCTGGATGAGAACCAGGTGTCTTAGGCCACTAGACGAAGGCGGCATTTTCTCGAGAGATATCGTAACATAGACTTCATGGACTTGACAACTACGCTTCTCCTTGCTAGACTTTACGTTCTGGTGGGGTATATATGAATATGAAAAACATTCTTCTGACCCAAGACGGGTTAGGGAGACTTCAAAAAGAATATGCAAACCTGGTGGAGTTGAAACGGCCGAAAGTGGTCGCACGGATCCAACGGGCGCGAGAATTTGGCGATATTTCTGAAAACTCAGAATACGAAGCCGCGCGCGAAGAGCAGGCGTTTATGGAAGGCCGTATTCAAGAGCTTGAAGAGATTTTGAAGCGCGCGCAGGTGATTGCCCACGTCCCGACAAAAAAGCCGGGGTTTGTCGTTATCGGCTCGACCGTCAAAGTTGAAGTGGACGGCGAGATTGATGAATTTATGATTGTTGGGAGCCTCGAGGCAGACCCGATGAAAGGGAAAATTTCGAACGAATCACCTGCCGGCATGGCACTCTTGGGTGCGAAGGTCGGTGATGTGGTCGAGGTCACCACCCAGATTGTCCGCACAAAATACAAGGTCCTCGAGATTAGATGATTCCCGCATCGCAGTATTTCCTGTCATACCAAACTCCACAACACGATTTATCAGAGCAGGAAAAAGCAACGGTGGATATCCTCACGCAGGTTGTTCAAATAGTGGGATCATTATATGGACTTCAGGTCAATAAAAAATTTCCTGGTGGAAATTTTTACCCCAAAGATTTAACCAAGGAGGATATTGAACGTGCTGCGCAGTCAAATGCAGAGATTTTATCCCATTTTACGATTGTCGAACGTAGCCACGATTCGGATAAAATCATTCCCGTGCCCTATCATGTCCGTTATCATGTGCAGCTTAAAAAAATTGAGCAGCTTCTTTTGAAAGCGTCATCGCTCACAAAAGATCGCAAACTCTGTTCTGTGCTTCACGCCCAAATAAAGGCGCTACGAACTGATGCGTATGAAGAGGCAATTGTTACGAATATGATCGCAAATTGCCAGCGGATTCGGTTTTGGATTGGCCCCATGGAACCATACGAAGATAAATTTTTCTACAAAAAATATGGATATCAGGCATGGGTCAGTACGTTGAATACAGAGTTAACGAAGCGTTGCGACGAGATAAAAAACCTCATTATCCGTCACCGCCGTGAGGCATTTTCTGCGGAGCGTATTCAATTTCTTGAGAAGACGCGCGTCTGTGTTGAAAATACAATTGCCGCAGGGGGGCTTATGGTTGATTATCGTTTTAGCGGAGAGACGCTCCCAAATAGACCAGATTTAATCGAGCGATATGGTGCGATTGCAACATTGAACCTGCCGGTACTGCAGTATGTGTTTAATAGTTACCATATGCGCATTTTTGAATCAGTGTTTGAGCGACACTTCAGGGATGGTTTTTCACGCCCACTCCTTGAACGCTCATTTTTCTATCTTGTTCTCCTCCATGAGATATCACGATTTCTCACACGATTTCGGACGGGAGTCAAACGACTGCAAGGGCTCTACCCTATTTTCAATGAGATGACAACGGAACTCCTAGCGATTCGTTTAGCAAGCTACCTGTTGTTAAAAAATGTCTTTACCGAGAAAGAATTTGAGGCAATCTTGGTAATGTATATTTGTCGATTGTTCGACCGATTTGAAGGGAGTACAAGCCGTTCTGTCCTTATAGCGTTTCGAAAAAACGACATCAAAGCACATGTGGCGTCAAATGTGCTGATGTTGAATGTCCTTCTCCATTCAGGATCCATTAAATACCATGGCGGCATTTCATGGCCAAACTTCGTGCGGGTGTTTTTGGAAATTGATCATATGATCGAACCAGCCGAACGCATTTTTGCGGAGGGGAATTATGAGGATGCAATGCGATTTATTCAGAAATATGGTTCTTTGGAAGGGATGAAGCGCTTGCATCCGATTTATGGAGAAATGAAGCCGAAGGATGTGGTTCAAGTATGACGATAGAGATTAAGACACGGCAGGGAGAACGCTTGCGATCCGCATTCTCCAATGAAGATCCAGCAAATTTGGAGCAATATCCCTATGTGTATATGCCCGAACCGCTGGACCAATTCATCGAGACAAAAGTTCCCCCTGAACACCAGAGAACATTTAAAATCTTGACACACCTAGCCGGTCCAGTCTCTGATCTCCATGCGGTTCTGAAGTCGCGTTTTTATCCGGAACAGAAAAGAAGGACGAATGAATCAATTGAAGGAGCAGCGCAGAATAATCCAGCGTTATTGAGCCCATATACGGCCGTGGCAGAGCGTTTTGACCGAACGTTTAAGGTTATTCCATTTCAAGAACATCGGGAAATTGAGCCACTTCTCATTGAATGTCAGGACCTTCTTCACGCTGCGGCGGATAGTTCTGATCATCTCCGTCTTCGACACTATCTCCGGCTTCTTGGGGAGCGTATTCGTTGGGGAGACTATCTTGGAGCAACAAAGTTATGGGTTCAACATGAACATCTGCCACTGCATGTCCAGTTTGGTCCACTCGAATCGTATTTCGACACTCGGTTTGGGAAGAAGTGTTCATTCCAGCTCACGTTGGGTGTTTTGGATGAAGAAGCAACGAGGAAATATACAGCGATGCGTGATGCATTTGTGCAAGAGCATCCTTTGATACATGAACTTTTGCAGTATCAACCAGCAGAAGTAGGGAAAGTGACGGTCGAAGCCATTCAGGCAGCAATTTATGCTGGGGTGATGGCCGAGAAGAAATTCGTTGGCGAAGCTATTCCAAACCATCCAGATCAACAGAAAGCATGGGGTGCGCGGATTCTTCTCATTCCAAACCAGTATGTCATTCGGTTCCGCGATATTTTCTATGCAATTCAGCGCCATATTGATGGGCGACTCGCAGATGAGTTTCCATCAGAGTCTGAACTTCGAGATATGAGTCTTGGTGGATTGGTGAACACCGAAGAGCAGGCGCATTTTTGGATTCGGATGGAAGGGGCACGGGATCGCCTCAAAGGACAATACAATCTTTTGAATGAATGTGTCGCGTGTATGTTGCCCTTAACAGTTGCCGCACGACAATGGAGCGAGGGCCGCCTTCCAGAAAGACAATTTCGAGCCCTTCTCATTGCGCAGATGGGAAGCACATTGGTAAAAATGGATCAGGGGATGTTTAAAGATTCGGTGAATATTGAGGATCCACTCTCAGCATTTATCGGGAAAGAGCATGATGCGAGAAATCTTATCATTTTCTGTCGTTTGATTCGAGACAGAGCAGTTATGGTGGATGAATTTGGAAAAATTGTCGATATCCGGCCGAAAGTTGCTCTGGATGTGTTGCAAGCAATGTGTCAAACATACGCGGGGTTATACAGATCTGCAAAAGTTGAGGAAGTCACACGTTTCGTTTCATGGGATTTGAGTTTTCTTTTAAAATCAGAAACATTTCGCATGATTCAACATGCAAGCATTGGAGAAGTGGTGGAGCCCGTCGCTATTCCAGGTGTTGCGCTTGAACAACAGATTGTCCGATATGGGCACGAAAACAACTCGTCGGTTGCTGCTGGATAACAACCCTAACTTTGTTCTTATCCTCTGATCGTGTATACTTTCAATCATGACACCGCTTGAGAGTCTGCAAAAAATCCGCAGCGACAAACGTCGGGCATTAGAAGAAAAAAAGATCAACCTCTACCCCCCTGCATTTGGCCGGACGCACA
>JAUYPR010000006.1 GCA_030695785.1 bacterium | reverse complement strand
TCATTTTAAACTTCTCAGGAGTAAATGTTTGATCTTTTGTTATTCCAACTATGGCTCTGATTAATCCACCTATTAAACCAGAAACAATATGAGCAGTTGTAACTTCCATCATTTCTTTTTAACACCTCCTCCCTTTGATTTGAAAACTTTTTCTAAACCACCTTTGCCATATTTTAAAACCTGTCCAATCTTAGAAACAGTAGCAGTTGAAGTACCTACACTTTCTGCTATTTCGTCATAAGTTTTGCCATTGAGGATTGCTTGGGCTATTTTAATTCTCTGAGCCGATGTGATCTGGGTCTGTACATGGAAAAAGCCGCCTGCATCAGAGCCGACTGTCGGAATCGAACCGACGACCTGCTGTTTACGAAACAGCTGCTCTGCCCCTGAGCTAAGTCGGCATTTCTGCCACAACTTATTATACACTCCTCACCCGTGATATCATGGATATTCATGCAACAAACGGTTCTGGAAGTGAAGAATCTCACGAAACGATACAACGCAACGACCACGGCGGTGGATAATATGAGCTTCTCGATGCACGAGGGCGAGATTTTGGGCTTTTTAGGCCCAAACGGCGCAGGAAAAACAACGACTATCCAAATGATTTTGGATATTATCACACCTACAAGCGGGACTATCCGCATCTTTGACAAGGATATGGTGCATCACCGAGAACAAATTTTGAACGAGGTAAATTTTTCCTCAGCCTATGTTTCTCTTCCTGGCAACTTGCGCGTCTGGGAGAATTTATATACGTTTGCGCGGCTGTACGACGTGAAAAACTACCAAAAGAAACTTGCAGAGTTGATGCAGACGTTTGAGGTGAGCGAGCTTCGAAACCGCATGTCCGCTTCCCTCTCATCTGGACAGGCAACACGGGTGCATTTAATCAAGGCGCTTTTGAACGAGCCGAAACTCCTCTTTCTCGACGAGCCGACCGCCTCCCTGGATCCGGATATCGCCGACCGAACGAGAAAGCTCTTAAAGAAAATACAGATGGAAAAAGGTCTCTCGATTTTTTACACGACCCACAATATGCAAGAGGTTGAAGAATTGTGCGACCGGGCGATTTTTATCAATCATGGGAAGATTGTGACAGAGGGGACGCCGAGTGAATTGGTAAAAAAGTATGGTTTGCAAGACCTCAATGAAGTATTTATTGAGATTGCGAGGAAACACGCATGAAGTGGTACAGAATCTGGGCAATGTGTTTAAGGCAAATGTATCTGTATCCGCGTTCCATTCCGCGAATTTTGGATATTCTTTTTTGGCCGATTACCGACCTCCTTATTTGGGGATTTTTGACCATCTTTTTACGCCAATTCAATGCAAGTGTCCCCAACATCCTGACGTTGTTTCTGGGCGCGTTAGTGTTTTGGAGCCTCATTCACCGGGCGCAACAGGCAGTATCCATCGCCTTTTTAGAGGAGGTTTGGGAGAAGAATCTTTTGAATATCTTTGTTACTCCGCTGAAAGTTACAGAATTCCTCGCGTCGTCGTTCTTTCTAAGCCTGATTCGCGTTGGGATGGTGGGTAGCTCCGTTGGTTTTTTCTCGTTCCTCTTTTTCCGCTTGAACATGTTTGAGTTTGGATTTTTACTGATCCCGTTCGTGATCAACCTTTTCCTGTTTGGATGGATATTGGGGGTGATTGCAACCTCGATTATCCTTCGGTTCGGTCAAGCGGCGCAAGTTTTGGCGTTTGCACTCACCATGATGCTCCAGCCATTTGCAGCAGTATTTTACCCGGTGAGCGTGCTTCCTCCACCATTGCAGGCTATCGCGTTCATCCTGCCGGCGTCGCACGTGTTTGAGGGGATGCGGGAAGTTTTGTTGCGGGGTTCTGTCCCTACAGACCAAATTCTCTGGGCCTTCGGTCTCAATATTATCTGGGGCGCCCTCGGTGTTTGGCTTTTCCTCCACATGTTTGCCGCTGTCAAAGTCCAAGGCCGTTTGCAGAAATTAGTGGATTATTGATGTTTATCCTCTTGTTACCCTTAGTACCTCTAACTCTCGTAATTTCAAAACATCTGTAAATCTCGCCTCTATTGCTGCAAAAGTTCCTGGCTCTTGTCTAAACTGAATCGGCTCTCCAATGTCATATTTTATATGACTTAATGAAGGCGCAGTGCCATAGTGGCTTGCAAATGAGATTCTGCCTCCTTGGATGATATCAAATAAATCTGACTCGGGGGTAACATTCTCCATATCTTCCCCGACCCCAGTCGCTAGCTGTAAAAATTTTCTTCCCCAATAGTCTTCAGGGTTAGTGTAATGAAATCCAATTCCAACATAATATCGCGTGTCTAAGTAAGGGCCAAATTTGATAAATTTTCTTCTTTTTGGTTCTTCGGCCATTGCATAAACACCAAGGCATCGCTGTGTTTTATCAGGTATTGTTGTTCTATCGAGCACCATCAATGCTCTAAAAAAGGAATTTTCATAATAACGCTCTTGACCCAACTGATAAGGGTCTTCATAATGATCTACAACAAACACCGGTGAGCAAGGGAAATATTCATCTCTAATCGCTTGAAGGGGCTCTGCTAACTGATTGAGTATCCCTTGGAGGGGCTGAAATCTTGCCTGATGTTTTTGTCTTGCTTGTTCTTGAAGTCGTGGTTTCTGTTGTTCAAAAGCTGCATTTCTTGCTTGGGATAGTAAATCTTCTCGGACCCATCTTTCATGGTTTGCAACTCTCACGGCTTCCTGATCTGCTAGTACTTGTTCTGCTGATTGTCTTGCGCCCTGTTTTATTCTTTCTATATTTATCATATATTTAGAGCATTGTCCGTTGTTTATCACAATGTCGAAAAAAAGTCAATGTTTAAAAAAACATGACAATGTTGTGTTAGGGAAATTAAACTTCCTTAAAGTACAAAATTATAGGACTAAATCAGCAAGGTACGTTTAAGTGCTTTTTTGAGATTATTTCTTCCAAAACCACTTTTGAGAAATACTTCCCGAGCTTTAGCGTCATCTTCAGTGATGAAGTACTCATAGTGGATTAACCTAAGAGGTCTTCTGTTCATAGTGGACCTAACTTCACCGCGAGCATGTCTTGATAATCTATCTTTGAGATCGGTCGTGAAACCAGTGTAGAGTTTTTTGTCCTTTAGGCTGAATAAAGTATAAACGTAATATCTCATTTTTGAAACGTCTAACGTTTCTGTATATATAATAAAAAGGCCAAGTCAGACTTGGCCCTCATCTTTCTCGGTAGAACCGAGTTAGACTCGGGAGCGGGTAAGGGGAATCGAACCCCTGTCTCAACCTTGGGAAGGTCGCGTACTACCACTGTACGATACCCGCCTACACTGCTTGCACCCTATCATTTTACCACTTCGTCGTCGTACTCCTCAGTGTAAACACGCAGGGATTATTTTGACTGGAGGGTGAAGATTTGACCGGGGTAGATGAGGTTGGGGTCGGCAATCTGGTCTTTATTCCATGCATAAATGTCCCAACCCCTTTCACACGCGCTATAGAATTGAACGCCGAGCCTGCACAAGTCATCATCTTGTTGGACGGTATATTTCTCCGGAATAGCTGGTTGTCCTTCAAGCTTGAGTATCGATGGTCCACCAGTTGCTTGCTCTGGTTTCGCATCTGGAATCAACAGCTTGACACCAACGTACAGAAGATTTGGATCATCGCCCACAGAATCTTTGTTTGCATTGTAAATCTTCTCCCACGCCATCATGTCGCCATAGTATTTTTCAGCGAGGAGCGAGAGAGAATCACCTTCGCCAACCACATATTCGACCCCTTTCGGTTTTGCCGCTTCGAACTCTTGCCGGACCTTTTCCAGATCAATCGGCTGCGAGCCTTCGCGGTTCACACGAGAAAAATAGGTGTAAACCAGGAGACCGACAATGAAAACTACAATAACGCCAAGCCCAAGACTCACAGTCGAAGGATTTAATTTCGTCGTTTGAATGCGGTTTCTCAGTTCTTCCAATGATGCTCCATTGGGCAGGAGATTTTTAGGACACTCCGGTTGTATCAAAAAGATACTCGTTTTGTCAAGACCCATTTTTGTCTTTAGCCTACGTTTAGTTTCATACACGTAGCAGGTTACAACTAGTTCACATAGTTGTAACAGGTTCAAAAATTCTATTTTTTAAGAAAATTCTCTAACATTTTATGAATTCTTCTCCAACCTGCTGTAGTTTTAAAATACTTCTCACATTCTAGCGCATCTGCTTTATTTTTAAAGCCGGAGAAAAAGATTAATTCATATGGAGTATTTGGTTTAGTAGCAAGATTTTTACCAGAATTATGAGACTCAAGTCTATCTTTTAGATTGGGAGTATAACCTAAATATAGATGTTCATTCTTTTTACTTTTGAGGATGTAGAAGTAATAGAACATCGAATAATTATAGCCATAACTAATTAACACAGTTGTAGTGGCGGCCACAGTTCAGCTCGCTTCGCTACGTTCAGTTATCATGAACGTAGCTTCGCTCATGAACGTGGCTCGCTACAATCATTCTGCTTTGCAGAACTGATTGTAGCGGACTCGAGCGGATTCGAACCGCCGTTCTCGGCCTTGACAGGGCCGCGTGTTTGGCCACTACACCACGAGTCCAAGCAATTTTTCTCTTTTCATTATAACATCTCTCGTGCTTCCATATATAGAAGATTTGTCCATGCTATTGTAGAAGGTAAGATGGATTGGACAAATAAAGCTATTGCGCGGCTTTTGCGTGAGGTTGCGGCCGCACATCTGCTCAAAGGAGGGAACCGGTTTCAGATCGTTGCATATGAAAATGCTGCTGATGCGATTGAGCACTCCACCAGCGAAGTCAAAGATTTATGGGAGCAAAAGTTACTGAATGTGATACCGGGAATAGGTGAAAAACTGACGGAATATCTTGATGAGCTTATTACCACTGGACACGTCAAACATTTTGAATCGGTCAAGCACGGGTTTCCCGAGGAAATGTTTCCGCTGCTCGACATTCCCGGAGTTGGTCCGAAAACCGCACTCAAGCTAGTCGAAGCAGGTATCAGCAGTATCATCGATCTTGAACGGCGTATCCAACAAGAAAAACTCCAATCACAAGGTTGGAGTAACAAGGTGTGCGCAAAAATTTTACGCGGCATTCAAACACTGAAACGCCGGGAAAACCGCATGCTGCTGTCGTTTGCCAATGATATTGCTGTAGGGATTGTCGAATACCTCCAAAAACATTCAGCAGTCAACCGGGTCGATATCTTAGGAAGCCTCCGTCGTCGTGTTGCAACAGTCGGGGATATCGATCTTGCGGTTGCGTCAGAAAAGCCCAAAGCAGTGATTGATTATTTTGTCAAGACACCGCATTCGACTCTTGAAGAGCAGGGAGAGAAAACCGCCACCATTATCCTTTCGAATGGAGTACACATTGACCTCATGGTTGAAGATCCGAGATCGTACGGATCATTGTTGCAGTATTTGACTGGATCAAAACAACATAATATTCACCTCCGCACTCTCGCTGGGGATAAAGGATACTCGATTTCCGAGCTTGGTGTGAAAAAAGTGAAAACAAACGAGGTTATAAAATGTTCAACTGAAGACGATGTGTACCATCTTCTAAAAATGGAAACTCCTCCCCCGGAGATGAGGGAGGATACAGGGGAGATCGGGGCGGCCCAAAATCGCACGCTTCCAAATCTCCTGCGGCTTTCTGATATCAAGGGAGACCTTCATATGCATACAACGTGGAGTGATGGCCGAGAATCTCTTACTGCAATGGTCAAGGCGTGCGAACAGTTAGGGTACGGCTACATCGCGATGACTGATCACGCATATCCAAGTCTTGATCTTCATGCACGGCACGAAGAGATTGAAAAAGCCAGGAAGGAAACAAAGATGCATATCCTCGAAGGTCTTGAGGTGAATATCACCGCTGACGGAAAACTTCAGGCGTCAAATGACGTCTTGAAAAACATGGATTTTAATATCGCCGCTATTCATACCGGGTTTGATCAAAGCCGAGAGACGTTGACAAAGCGTCTCCTTGTTGCGATCCACCATCCTTCCATTCACGCCATCGCGCACCCGACCGGCCGTTTATTGTTGGAACGAGAAAGCTATGATGTCGATTGGGAGACGGTGTTTCGCGCATGCGCAAAAACAGGAACGCTTTTGGAAATTAACGCCTACCCCAATCGTCTCGATCTTCCCGACACACTTGTCCGGCAGGCAAAAGACCTCGGGGTTTTGTTTCTCATCAACACCGACGCACATCATTCTTCGCATCTTTTGCATATGGAATACGGGGTGTCGGTTGGTCGGCGAGGGTGGTTGGAAGCAAAGGATGTTGTCAATACATTGAATTGGGCAGCATTTTGTGGTAAAGTAAAGAAACAATAACATGGAAACGACGGTCTTGATTATTATTGGGATTCTCGTTTTTGCACTTCTGGCGTCACTTTTCCTCTACAACACCCTTATTGTTGCACGTACACGGGTGGAAGAGGCGTGGAGTGGGATTGAAGTCCAGCTCAAGCGTCGAGCCAATCTTATCCCGAATCTTGTGGAAGCGGTCAAGGGATATGTGAAGCACGAGAAAACCGTGCTTGAAAATGTCACCAAAGCCAGGAGCGAACTCGTGAAAGCTTCTTCTCCAAAAGATCAAGCAGTTGCGAACAATATGATGACGGACGCGTTAAAGTCGATTTTCGCGGTTGCGGAAGGCTATCCCGACCTGAAGGCGTCGGAGAATTTCAAGACACTGCAAGAGGAGCTATCGGACACGGAAACAAAAATTTCTGCTTCCAGAAATTTTTTTAATTCAATCGTCCTTGACTTTAACACGAAAATCAAAGTGTTCCCAAATATCCTTCTTGCTCAGTGGTTTAGGTTTCAGCCGTCTGAATTCTTTGATGCAGATGAGGCGTCCCTCAAAGATATCCAGGTGAAATTCTAACGTGGCAACTGTTTACGACCACATTACCGCAAACCGTGTCAAAACCTGGGTGATTATGGGTCTCTTCTCCCTCTTTGTGTTTGTCGTGCTCACTGTTTTTGCATCTGCTATGGGCCTCACGAGTGAATCAGGGATCGGATTTCTCGGGATCGGCTTCATCATTATTGGCATCATCAACTTTTTCTCGTATTACTATTCCGACAAAATGGTGCTCGGAATCTCTGGAGCAAAACCGATCGCAAAAAAAGATGCGCCTGAACTTTACCGGGTTGTGGAAAACATCTGTATCGCGAGCGGACAACCCATGCCAAAAGTGTACCTGATGAACGAAACAGCACCAAATGCGTTTGCCACTGGACGCGACCCAAAACACGCGGCAGTCGCCGTCACGCGCGGCCTTTTGGAGTATCTGGATCGGGATGAACTCGAGGGTGTGATTGGGCATGAACTCTCGCACATTAAAAATTATGATACCCGGCTGATGAGTATTGTGGCGATTTTAGTGGGCACTGTTGCGCTTTTGGCGGATTGGTTTATGCGGATGCAGTTTTTTGGGGGAAGCCGCGATCGGGAGCGAGGCGGGAGCCTGATTCTTATTGTCGCAATGATCATGGCCGTGCTGGCGCCAATCGTGGGCATGTTGATTCAACTTGCAATTTCCCGCCGTCGAGAGTTTTTAGCGGATGCGTCATCTGCGCTTCTGACACGCAATCCCAATAGCCTTGCGGATGCATTAACTAAGATTGACAAAAACACTACGCCCTTGCGTAGTGTTTCGACCGCAACAGCGCATCTTTTTATCGCGAACCCTTTCAAGGAGAGGGGAATGACGTCAGCAATCGCAAAGTTTTTCAGCACCCATCCACCAGTCTCCGAACGGGTGGCTCTACTCCGCGCCATGTAAATATCGTGTTATCATAGGAACGAAAATGGTTCAGAAGAAACTCTCTGCCGACGATATAAGGCACTTGGCGCGTCTTGCCAACCTTCCGCTAAATGACGATGAGAAAACGGCATTGGCGGCTGACCTATCGGCAGTGCTGGATTACGTGGACAATCTCAAAGTGGCCGACATCAAAGGTGTTGAACCAACATCACACCCAACAGGAATCACTGCTGCGTTGTCAGCTGATACGCCGCGACCATCCCTGAGGTATGAAAACGGGTTTTTCAAGACAAAAGGGGTCTTTCAAGAATGACAGACATTGCTCAATTATTCAATTGTTCCATTGTTGAGGTACAAAAACGTCGAACAAAAGGCGAGTTTTCATATGAAGAATTGACTCGTTCCTCGCTCGATCTCCTCAAAACATGGGAAGGGGAGATTCACGCCTTTATTACGGTCACAGAAGATGAAGCGATGAAGCAAGCGAAACATGCAGACAAGCTCTTTTCAAACGATGGCGTAATTCATCCATTACTCGGCATTCCGTTTACCGTGAAAGACACCTTTTGTACAAAAGGGATTCAAACGACCGCCGGATCGAATATCCTGAAAGGCTACATCCCTCCATATACGGCAACTGCAGTCCAGCGCGTATTAGATGCGGGTGCTGTTCTTTTAGGAAAAACAAACTGCGATTCATTTGGACACGGGTCATCAACCGAAAATTCAGATTTTGGACCGACGAGAAATCCATGGCGAGGGAAGTCGGGGATGTTTGAATATGTTCCTGGCGGATCCAGTGGAGGCTCTGCGGCGTCTTTGAGTGTTGGCATTGGTTGGTTTTCAATAGGGGAAGACACCGGCGGCTCCATCCGCCAGCCAGCGGCCTTTTGCGGCGTTTGCGGCCTCAAACCGACGTATGGACGCGTTTCGCGCTATGGATCAATTGCATACGCATCGTCGCTTGACACCGTTGGTCCAATGGCGCGGTCAACAATTGATCTTCGAACAGTGTTTGACACAATCGTCGAACCAGATGAAAATGATGCGACGTTGGTCAGCCGGCACAACAGAGAGAAGAGGACTGTGCGGTCGATCGGTCTTCCAACAGAGTTTTTTGCAGATTTGTCTTCAGAACAGTCAACCGTGATAGAACATGCAGTCTTTATGTTCAAAAAAGCAGGAT
>JAUYPR010000030.1 GCA_030695785.1 bacterium | reverse complement strand
CGCGGAACTATTGCGCGGGTATGGGGGTGAGCTGGCCGAACTCATGGTGGATGAAATTGCCAAGCCGTCTTCGGAGGCCGAAGACGAAGTGGAGCGGACAGCGGAACTGATCCATTTCTATAGCGAAGAAGCGCTGCGCATGGAAGGGGAATACCTGCGTGCGGACGTGTGGCCGGGCATGCCCATGACGAAAAAAGCATGGGTGGTCCGTGTGCCCTTAGGCGTGGTGGCGGCTATTGTGCCGTTTAACTATCCGGTGAATGAGGCAGCGCCAAAGCTGGTTGCGGCTCTGGTGACCGGGAATACGGTTGTCTACAAGCCGTCGTCGCAGGGTGCAATGACATCTCTGCATCTTGCCCACATTTTTCAAGAGGCAGGATTGCCGGCGGGAGTACTGAATGTGATTACAGGAAAAGGGGAGGATATTGGGAATACGTTAGTGTGCCATCCGCTTGTTGCCGCCATTAATTTCACCGGCAGCACGAAAACTGCCCAGACCATTTGTGCCATCGCGCCATTAAAAAAGCTGGTCTTCGGGCTCTCCGGCAAAGACGCGGCGATTGTGTTGAAAGACGCGGATATTGACCTGGCCGCAGAACAAATTGTGGAGGGCGCGTTTGCGTATTCCGGCCAGCGGTGTACGGCCATCAAGCGCGTGTTGGTGGAACAAACGATCATTACAAAGCTGCAAACCGCGATGATTGCAAAACTTGAAAAAACCAAGCTGGGTGATCCACGGAAAGAGAACACAACGCACGGCCCAGTGATTTCCGATGAGTCGGCGGAATTTATCATGTCGTTGGTGGATGATGCGGTGGAGAAGGGCGCGAAAATCATCTATGGCGGCGAACGGAAAGGGCGATATATCCCGCTCACCCTTCTCGACCATGTGGACAACAGGATGCGGATATTTAAGGAAGAGCCATTCGGGCCGGTTCTACCGTTGATCCGTGTGAAAGATGTGCATGAGGCAGTGGCGGTTGCAAACAGTTCACCCTATGGATTACAGGGATCGATTTTTACCGCAGACCTCGCGCTCGCGATGCAGGTTGCGGAGAAACTTGAGGTCGGCACCGTCAATATCAATGGCAAAGACAGCCGATCCCCCGACCATTTTCCCTTCCTCGGTGTGAAAGCATCGGGGGTTGGTGTGGTGCAAGGCGCACGGTATCTTCTGCATGAAATGACCCGCCCCAAGGTCACGGTGTTAAATCTTCCAGAAACGGAATAATACGTCGATTTCTGATAAAATATCGTTGGGTCTATAGCTCAACGGTAGAGCACGAAGCTTATATCTTCGCGGTTCTTGGTTCGAATCCAAGTAGACCCACAAGGTTCTAGGCTTGCCCCGACGAAGCCCGCAGGGCGAAGAGGGATTCGAATCCTAGTCCGCCCACAGAAAGGAGCGGCTTTTTATGTCCATGCTTCAACATTACAAGCAGGTAACTCAAGAAAAAATTCTTGAGATCGATAAAGACACCACTGTTCTTCCCCGAATCCTTCTAGAGGAAAAAAATGATGTTCAACTTGATATTGATAAATCTTGGGATGGTATTCATTTTCTTTTAACCGGTGAAATTATAGGAGAAAAGGTCGATCAATCTGATCCAAGAACCTGGATTATTTTTGGATGGGGCGAATGGGGACCTGAAGTGGGATATGGACCTTCCCGCGTTGTTCCACCAAAAGAAGTTGCGCAACTTGCCAAGTTTTTATCTACGTTAAACGACGAGGATCTGAGGAAACGGTTTGACCCTGTTAAGATGAACAAGCTGGGTTTGTATCCGGGTGGAATATGGGATGAAGAGAGTGTTTTGGATTGGTTAATGGATCATTATCATAAAGTGAAAGATTTTTATATTGATGCCGCAAAAAAGGGCAATGGAGTGTTGATTTGGACTACTTAAACGCGATTATGAATAAGTCTAGTTCTGCTACGCAAAGTGTCCGTGTTAATCATGGGGTTCAATGTCATTTGTTCTATTGCTGAGGGAAGGTTATAAATTGATTTTATGGTGCGGACCTGTTATTCTATAAAAGATAAAGTGATGAATTATCCATGGTTAAACAATCTCAGCAAAAAACAACTATGATGAGTAGAGTTGCTCCAAAGCGGGTTTTAGACCAAAACGCGGGCGCGATGAAGTCATACGACAACTACAGAAAAGCTGCTGATATTATCGAACGCGCAGAGTTTGCGGCTGGCAAACGAGTGATCTTCAAATCGGGCATCGGCTCCACGCTCAATTTTGAAATCAACCGTTATGGAATCTCTTCAACCACAGCGCAAAAAATTTAAGACAACGCAGGATTGGAACAATTTTATCGTTCCAATCCTTCAGTCTGGACGAGGTATAACTGGAAATCAACTGCTTGACCTTCGGAGAGGTTGCTATGTCGAGATTGAAAAGTTGCGTGGTCGTCCACTCTTGGTGTACGCAACAAAGTTTTTGGATTCCATGCCGCCTGGAGTGCCGAATCAAATCGACCTTTCCGATGTCGACGGTTTTACCGATCTTATCAATTCTGTCGATAAGAGTTCTTCGGTAGATGTGCTTTTGCATAGCCCAGGCGGACGGCCCGACGCGACAGAAAGGCTTGTCGGAATACTCCGCAATAAGTTTCAAGAGGTACATTTTCTTATCCCGCACTCCGCGTATTCGGCAGCGACAATGTTTGCTCTATCTGGTAATAGCATTGTATTACACCCGAGCGCAACATTGGGGCCGATTGACCCGCAGGTTGGTGTGTCAACAAAAGAAGGATTGATAAGATTTGTCCCTGCAAAATCGATCTTGAATGGCTTCGGTAAGGCGAAAGCAATAATAAAACAAGAGGGCCCAGAAGCTTTGCCTGCTTATATTCCGCTCATCGAAAAATACTCACTTGATCTTTTTGAGCTCTGCGAGGATTCAGAGAAACTCTCAAAAGAACTGGTATCATCGTGGCTCGCTAAATATATGTTTGCGGGTCAAAGAAACACAGGCAGGAGAATTAAGAGGGCGGTTTCTTATTTTTCCGACTACAATACGCACAAGTTGCACTCGCGCCCATTATCGATGCATAAGCTGTCTGATTTCGGTCTGAAAATCGAGCTTGCAGGCGATAAGCTCAGTGACCTCTTATGGGAAGCATACATTTTACTGAATGGATTTTTCAATGTGAGTCCGTTTGTAAAGCTATATGAGAGTACGTACGGAGTGTCGTGGGGTAAACAGTTTCAAATTATCGTTGGTCAGCCACAGGTACAACAGCAACTGAAGCCCAAACCGCAAACAACATAAGAAGTTTTCGACTCATACACAAAATGACAGTAAAATTTGTTTGTCCAGAGACCCTATATTTATTTAGGGATGAGGAAATAGTTGAACGCCGTTGGTATAATGGAAACATGAAGACGCCAAGGAAGCGTTTGCCATTATTTGCCCGATTTGAGAATCAATGGGTAGCATTGACCCGTGATCGTCGTCGCATTGTCGCGGCCGGAAAGACGGTGGAGGGAGTGGGTACTCAATTAAAGAGATTAAAAAGGAAACCCCAGGTCATTTTTCATTACGTCCCACCCTTTGACCGGCTACTCGCTCCATAATGACCAACGTACTCCGTTTTCCATACACGGGAGAACTCTACCTTGATCCTCAAACAATGGTGTTGGAACGCTTCTTTCGTCCATACATTCCTGTTCAATTAATGTCTGCAGGGCGACGTTCTGATCCGTTCGATTGCCTTCTAGATTCTGGTTCAGACAGCAATTTGTTTCCAGCAGCATGGGCAGAATGGATGGATATTG
>JAUYPR010000003.1 GCA_030695785.1 bacterium | reverse complement strand
CGGTCTTTTGGATGTTGTTTTTGGATAACCTTCCGGTTGTGCGTCAGTTTTTTCCCGCGTACCACAAACGCAACCAGTCATTTTTTCAAAAAGAACGGAATGTGGATTGGATTCAAGGCGCGTTTCTTTGCTTTCGGTCAGAGCTCGTGCAGCGTGTCGGACTGTTCGATGAAAAGATTTTTCTCTACGCGGAAGACGTTGATTGGTGTTGGCGGGCGCGGCGCAAAGGGTTCAGAGCCGTCTTCACACCTGTTGGACAAATCCGCCATCTGGGGCAAGGCAGTTCAGGTTTTTCTCCTCACCGGGCAATTCGCGGCGAGCTCGAAGTGATACCATATCTTTATAAAAAGTTTTACGGAAGAGCCGCTGCATGGTTTATTCTCGCGCTCCTTGTGTTCGGTAGCCTTCTTCGAATAGCTGTGTTCGGTATAATACAGAGAAGGAGGGATCTTGCTTCGGCTTATGTCGGTTATCTTACGCGCGTTTCGCTTTCTTGATGATCATCTCTTGATGTTTTTGGCTGGATTTTTGCTCGTCTTTATCCCTTTGTACCCAAAATGGCCGCTTCTTGAATTGATCCCTGGCTACATCGTGCGGGTGCGGTTGGAGGATTTCTTTATCCTCTTAACATTTTTCGTGTGGGTTATCCAAATGCTGCGGGGGAAAACGAGGTTTGGAAAAACAACGATCGCAAAACCCATCTTTGTGTATCTTCTTGTTGGATTTTTATCTGTCTTATCCGCGATGTTTATCACACAGACTTTGCCTTTAAATCAGCCGCACATTATCAAATTGTTCCTGCATTATTTTCGTCGGATTGAGTATTTTTCTCTCTTCTTCATTGTTTTTTCTTCACTTACCACGATGCGGCAAGTGCGCATCTTTTTGATCTTGGCTGTGGCTGTTGTGTATGGTGTGATCGTTTATGGCTATGGACAAAAATACCTCTACTGGCCTGCGTTTTCCACCATGAATCGTGAGTTTTCCAAGGGGTGGTGGCTCTACCTTACAGAACACGCGCGCGTGCTGTCCACGTTTGGCGGACATTACGACCTCGCGGCATATTTGGTGATAGTGATGACTGTTGCCTGGTCGTTTTTCTTTGGAATCAAAAAACTTCTTCTTCGTATTGCGACTGGCTTCATGTTGGCAGGTGCGTTTTGGCTGTTGATTTTAACGGCATCGCGCACGTCATTTCTCGCCTACCTTGCGGGGACGGTTGCAATGTTGTTTGTGTACGTTTTTTCTCGCGGATTTCGCTGGAGTGTAGTGCGCGGTATCTTTATTGTTGTTTTGAGTATCGGACTAATGTTAAGTTTTGGTGATTTGTCAGAACGATTCACAAAATTGTTTGGGATTGATAAGCTTAAGCAGCAACTTGCGTTTAATCCTTTGAAGCCAATTGGACAACCTCCAAAAGATAATGCCTATTTTCTTGAGAACAATATTGCGGCCGTCACGTCAAAAAGCGATCAGCCGCCGAGTGTTGGACAACCGGGACGACAAGGATTTGGAGGGTTGGTCGGAAAAACTACAGATGAAGAGCCGTTCATCGACGCTCCAACACCGAGCAAAGAGAGGCGGCCATTTGACGTGTATGAAGATATTCCTTTGCCGATTGCGTCGACCGATTCGGCCACGGGAACGAGCTCAGTTGTGTATGTTCCGCGGACGTACTCCGACACCGCGATGCTCTTCGATTTATCAACCGGTATCCGGTTTGATGCGTTGTGGCCGCGAGCATGGCAGGGGTTTTTGCGGAATCCTCTTTTAGGAAGCGGGTATTCGACCTTGACAAAAGAAACGCAAGACCAATTCACCGAAGCAGAATCAACCGATAACGATTATTTGCGCGCACTTGGGGAAACCGGCCTTTTGGGATTTCTGACATTCGGCGCGATTTTAGCTATCGTCCTCAAAACTGCGTTTGGGTGCAGGAAAGAGAAAGATCCAATGCTGCTCGCTTTATCCGCAGGAGTTTTTGGAGCCGTGGTTGGCATCTTGACCAATGCCATCTATATTGACGTTTTTGAAGCGTCCAAGGTTGCATACACGTTTTGGTCATTGGTGGGTATTTTCTTTGCTGCCGTGTGGATCAAAAGAAAGAAGACTGCATGAAATCATGGTTGATTATTGCGATCCTGTTGATCGGCACGTTTGTGGTCCGTTTGTACAAGATTGATATTCCGATTGCTGATTGGCATTCGTGGCGCCAAGCCGACACAGCTGCGGTTGCACGCAATTTTGTCGAGGACGGATTTCATCTCTTTCGTCCAACGTACGATGATCTCTCGTCTTTACAAACAGGGCGGCCGAACCCGCAAGGATTACGCCTAGTCGAGTTCCCCCTTTATAACGCCATGATTGGGTTGGTGTACCTCATCACTGGTGTCAATGAAATGTCCGCCCGACTGGTGTCAGTTCTCTTTGCGACCACGAGCACGTTCCTTCTTTATCTCTTGATTCGACGGTTGATGACAGAACGAGTTGCTGTTCTCTCCGCCGCATTTTATGCATTTCTTCCATACAATATCTACTTCACACGCTCCATTTTTCCAGAGGTCCCGGCTGTCACGTTTCTGCTTGCTGCATATCTCGCGTTTGCTTATTGGATGGAAGTAAAGAAAAAGTCGTCCCTTTGGATTTTTGGAGTTCTTTCGACGGTGCTTGGGGCGGTTGCTCTTTTAGTCAAACCGACAACGATTTTTTTCTTTCTTCCTTTTGTGTGGTTTGCGTGGAAGAAATATGAGTGGAGCATGATCCGTCGGCTCGAGCTCTGGACGTCCGGACTGACGATGGTGTTGCCACTCGTTTTGTGGCGATGGTGGATTAGCCACTTCCCAGAGGGAATCCCTGCAAGTGAATGGTTGCTCAATGGTCAGAATATTCGATTTACCGGTGCATTTTTCCGCTGGATATTTGCCGAGCGGTTCGGTAAATTGATCATGACAGGGTGGGGCATGCCGCTTTTTATCCTTGGCCTTATTCGCGGACGGTTGAAAGATGATCTTTTTCCATACGCGCTTCTTGTCGGCACACTCCTTTATGTGACGGTCTTTGCAATGGGGAATATCCAGCACGACTACTACCAGATTCTCATTATCCCCACACTGGCGATCTTTCTTGGCCGTGGTGCGGACTTTCTGCTTTCGCCACCGCCATCTTTATCAAAGGTGTGGACGATGCCAATCCTCGCAGTTTGTCTTGTGGCGATAGCGGCGTTTGGGTGGTATGAGATTCGCGGAAACTACCAGATCAACCACTGGGAAATTGTGGAAGCAGGAAGAGCAGTGGATCAGTTGACTCCGAAAGATGCAAAAGTGATCGCTCCGTATTTCGGAGATACTGCTTTTCTTTATCAGACAAAACGCAAGGGCTGGCCGATTATGGATTCGCCTATCGATACCCTCATCGCCCGCGGCGCTACACATTATGTCTCCGTCCAATTCGACGATGTGACAAAGCAATTGATGCAGAAATATCCGATCGTGACCCAAACCGAGAAGTATATTATCCTCGACCTCAATCCATGACTATTCTTATGATCACGCCGTATCTGCCGTACCCGTTGTATTCCGGCGGGCAGATCCGGACGTACCACCTTTTGAAATACCTTGCGAAAAAACACGACATCACGCTTTTCAGCTTCATCCGGAACGATAATGAACGACAGTCGGTCGCGCACTTACAGCAATTTTGTAAAAAGGTGGTGGTGTTCAAACGCCGGCGCGCGTGGTCGCTTGTGAATATTCTCTTTGCCGCCTTCTCCTTTTTTCCGTTTCTCGTTGCCATTTACTACTCACTTGGACTCAAGCGGGCGATTCAACAAGAACTTGCTCAAGGAAAGTACGATCTTATCCATGCAGAAACGTTTTACGTCATGCCGAATATCCCAAAGACGACGGTCCCCATCCTTTTAGTTGAACAGACCATTGAGTTTCAGGTGTATCAGCATTTTGTGGAAAAAAACCCACCGTTTTTTCTTCGTCCGCTTTTGTATTTTGATGTATGGAAAATTAAATTTTGGGAGGAGCGTTTTTGGAAAAAAGCGGAACGGGTGGTAGCAATGTCGGAAGCAGACCGGCGGGTGATGCGGCAGGTTGTGTCGGACCGAGATGTGGATCTGGTTCCAAATGGAGTCGACCTTACCTTTTTTCGGTTTCCGGTACATGATAACCGTGCCGCCCGGACGATTTTATTTGTTGGAAACTTTAACTGGCTGCAAAACAGAGAAGCGGTTTTGTACTTAGCCAAACACGTGTGGCCCGAGATTGAACAAAGGACCCCGAAAGCAAGACTGCTCATTGTTGGGCGCAACCCGTCGCGCGACATCATGCGTTTAGCAAGCGCGTCTATCCTGGTCCGAGGAGACGTTGAGGATATTCGGACTGCGTATAGAGATGCAAGCGTGCTTGTTGCGCCGATGTTAGGACGAGGGGGAACCCGATATAAGATTTTAGAGGCGATGGCAACGGGTGTTCCGGTTGTTTCAACACCCATTGGAATCGAGGGTATTGAAGCAGCCGATGAAGAAGAGGTGCTGGTCCGCCGCGATCCATCGACGATCAGTGAGGCGGTGGCAGCGCTTTTGACCGATAAAGAATTGTATAGCCGCATCCGCAAAAATGCACGGCTGCTCATTGAGAAAAAGTATTCATGGGACCGCATTGCTGCCACACTCGACGGATTGTATGAACAGGTCGGACACGTATGATGCATAAACTGACCATTATTATGGTGAGCTACAACACCAAAGATTTGGTGGTGCAGTGTTTAGATTCAGTCAAACGGGCGATGCACGCATATGGACAAGAGATTGGACGAAAGGATATTGAGGTGTGGGTCGTGGATAACGCCTCAAGCGATAGAACGGTTGAAGTGGTGCGTCACGCCCATCCATGGGTGACGGTTGCGGCGTTAAAGGAAAATACCGGGTTTGCCCGTGCGAATAACGCAATCATGCGCAGGACAAAAAGCGAGTACGTGCTTCTTTTAAACTCCGACACGATTGTCGGAGAGAACGTTTTGAGCAAGATGATTCCGTGGATGGATGAGAAGAAGGATGTTGCGGTCGCCACGTGCAAGGTAGAATTCCCAAACGGCAAACTTGACCCTGCCTGTCACCGCGGCTTTCCCACGCCCTGGGCATCGTTCACGTATATGGTTGGACTCAGTAAACTTTTTCCAAAAACAAAGGCTTTTGGGCAGTATCAGATGTCGTACATCAATCTCCAGACGACCCATGAAATTGACTCACCGTCAGGCGCGTTTTACCTCGTCCGGCGCTCTGCCATCAAAGACGTTGGCTTTTTAGACGAACGTTTCTTTATGTACGCGGAAGACCTTGATTGGAGCAAGCGGTTCAAGGAACATGGGTGGAAAGTGATGTATGTGCCGATCTCCACCGTCATCCATGTGAAGGGTCAATCCGGCACGGCAAAACATGACCCCCGCACGCGATTGCGCACCCTGAATTCGTTTTACCGGACCATGCATACGTTTTACGAAAAACACTATGAGCGGAAGTATCCAAAGGTTATTTCTGTACTCGTGCACCTTGGAATTGACCTTCGGTGGATGCTTGTAAAGCTGAAAACGTAAGGTTTCTTCCCTTTAACGCAATGTCGCGTAAAGCCCGCACATCATCAATGCTGATGGCTCCTTTTTGACGATGAATGAGACCGAACTGCTCAAAGATCAAGGATACTTTTGTCACTGACTCGCGACTAGTCGCGAGACGGGCCGCAACCACAGGCTGTGTTTCTCTTGGAATAAGAACGCTCGATTTTTCTATCATGATGGGGCATTTACTTGCTGCTTTGAGAAGATACAGTGCGAAACGCGTTGGAACGAGCATCATTAACGTCTCCATTGCGAGAACATCTCTTTGGCCATTTCGTCTAACAAACTCTAACGCGAGATTTTTCAAAAATACCGGATACATTTCTCCCAGGGCGTCCAGAATGTCAACCGGATCGTTGAATGCGAGGGTCGTTGTTTTTGTCAACGCCCGCAGTGTATGCCGAGACTTTAGATTTTGATGAATAAAACGTTCTTCTCCAAAAATATCTCCATCTTTGAGTGAGTCAAAGATGATGAATCGACCGTTCGTTCTTCTCTTTTCCTCAAGGACTTCTCCAGAGAGGATAAATCCAACCAAAGGAATATCCTGGTTTTCAATCCAGAGATCATTATTCGGTGCGTAAAATCGCTGATGACCTTGTTGAGCGAGGCGAGACAACGCCGATTGATAAACACCAGAGAAAATGACCGCTTTTGACAGACAGTCGACGATGCTCTTTTCGGAAAAATGATCTGGAACAAGCTTTTTCCTTTCAACCATAAAATACCCTATAATATAATTATATCAGAATTTCTCCTGGAGTGCAAATGAAGAGATTCTTGAAAAAAGTATTATATCAAGATGAGGTGTATAATCGAAGTATGCGCATCGGGATAGATGCCCGGATGATCGGGCAGACCGGGATTGGGCGGTATATTACGAACCTGGTTTTAGAGCTTGCAAAGCTCGATTCTAAAACCGAATACAAAATTTTTGTCCGCCACCCGCGCGATTTACCACTCAAGGCCAAGAATTTTACCCCTATTGTAGCGAATATCCCCTGGTATTCTTTGCAAGAGCAGATTAAACTCACCCGCCTTTTTCAAAAAGCTGATATTGAACTTCTCCATGTGCCGCATTTCAACGTCCCATTTTTTTACAATGGCAGATTTATTGTGACCATCCACGACCTGACGCATACGCGCGTCAATCTGAAGCGTGCCACCACGCTTGCGCCGTGGTTGTACCAAGCGAAGCGCTTGGCGTATATGCGGGTACTCAACCACGCGCTGGGGAACAGTCAGCACATTATTACGGTCACCAACGCCGTCAAGAATGAAATTCTCTCGATGTATAAAATCCCATCAAAGAAAATTCTCGTCACACCCGAAGCGGTTGCGGCATCATTTGGAATGAAGCGCCATCCGCGGCTATTGAACGATCCATATTTTTTCTACGTTGGCAACGCGCATCCACACAAAAACTTGGAACGCCTTGTTGAGGCCTTTTTGTCAATCTCCGAGAAAGAGCGGAAAGGTCATAAGCTCGTATTAGCCGGGCGGGAGCACTACTTTTGGGAGCGTTTAAAACAAGAGATAAAAGCAAGGCCGGGGTTCGAGAATGTTGTGTTTCAAGGCAGCGTGAGTGATTTGGAGTTGGAAGCATGGTACCAGCACGCAACTGCGTTTGTGTTTCCCTCGCTGGCCGAAGGGTTTGGCTTGCCGGTTTTAGAAGCGATGAAGTGCGGGACGCCGGTGGTCATAAGTCGCATCCCGGCGCTGAACGAGATTGGCGGCGATCTCCCGACATTTTTTGACCCAAAGAGTGTTGAGGACATCGCACAGGGTCTACGCAAAGCCCTTGGCATGACCGAGAAAGAACGGAGTGTATGGTCGAAAAAAGCCATTGCCCACGCGAAAACGTTTAGCTGGAGCAAAATGGCGACCCAAACCCTCGATTTGTATCGAAGCCTTGTCAGTGGTCAGAGAGATCAAGAAAGGGGGTGAAGAAATTATGTCTATTGAAATCGAACAGGTGAAACTTCAGATGCAAGAGAAGGTGCGAGGGCACTTTCAAGAGAGATTTCCTGGTATGGAGGAATTTCTTGGTCAGTTTGTAACATCTCACCATGGGGCCGTAGAGCCATGGGTGTCTGATGGTTGTTCAATAATGACAATGAGCTCGTCGTGGGGTGAGTTGGGTCAGCAGCTTACTATAGTACTTGACGAGAAGGAATCGCTTATCCGTGTGTTCGGCACTGCTTGGAGAGATAAGGCGGACGAACGCGTTCGACGTTGGTTGAACCCATGGAAAAAAGAACTACCTCTCCAGTCTGGTTTCGAAGTTGTGAAAGAGACTTTGCGTACCTGTCAGGATAACGTGGATGGTCGAATTGAAGATCTTTTTGTCTTGGATTTTTGGGAACAAGGTAAACAGGTTATGGTTATTGGTAAGTAATATTGAGGATGGCATCGTTCTCTCCACGGCAAAAAAAGACAGTAGAGCGTAAAACTTTGGATTCGAAAAACAGTCAAGTCGAACGAGTAAGTTTACATTGTGTTGATCGTGTATAATTCCTAATAGGAAGGAATATGCGATGGTAAAAAGAAGGGCAACATGTGGTCTTTGTAAACCGCAGAAAAAGTGGAAGCAGAACGATCCAAAGAGGAAACACAGAGAAATAATTGAGATTGAAAAGGAAATTTTTAATGAAGTTGAAATCAAAGGCTGATTCCCTCATTCAAACTGCAGATCGTCTCATTTTATATCTCAAGACAAAAGAGAGAGAATATATTGGCTTATAATAGGCGGATGCAGCTTATCTTTGTTCATGATGATCTGACGCAATGAGGCGAAAATGGAATTATTCTCGAAGAGTTAATTCAATTTCTTCTTTCTGGAAGTCAAATCTGACGACAAAGCGATCAAAAAAGCCTTTCTGTCCAACGACACCATATCCGTATTGACCAATATTTGAGAGAAAACCAACCTCAACATTTTTCAAGAGATGACCACCCACCTTTAAATCAAGCGTATGTAAGAAGTACCTTTCTTCCATTCCTGTAATTCCTGCCACACGGGCAGACTTTCCAGAGGTAAGATCTAACGCTAAAATCTCTACAAGTTGCGCATCGAAAATATTCATATCTGCACCGGAATCAATTAATACTTCGTAGGGAACGGCTGTGTTTTTATAAATAATTTCAATCGGGATGACCGGTCGAATAATACCTGGACTATATTGTTTGTATCGGTACTTCATAGACCAAAGCCAACATAGGGGATAAGTTTTTTGGGCATCCTACTAAGAATCGGTTTTTGAAAACCTTTTTTCTGCGCCTTTTCCCACGCCTCTTTTGCGGTTTTTCCGCTCGAGATAACCGTTCGCTCGTCTGCTTTGAGAGCAATCCACTTCCCTTTATAGGTTTGAAAAATCTTTGTCCAATCAATCGCCACGATATCCTAATTATACACGGAATCCATTCTTTATTTACAACCATTTTTCTCGTTTTGTGAAGCCAAGAAAAATAGTATTTTCCTTCATTACAAAAAACTTCCGAAGGAATATAGCGAACTGCATTCCATGAGTGTAATGTATTCGTTGCACGGATATAATAAGGGAATGCGTATTGCTTTTGTGCATGATGATCTCACGCAGTGGGGTGGGGCAGAGCGCCTGCTTTTGGGGATGCTCGAGGTTTTTCCCGGAGCGCCAATTTACACGACCGTGGTCGATTTTTCCAAGCTCCCCTCTGTTTTCAGTACCCTCGATATCCGCCCTTCGTTCATGCAAAAGGTTCTTGGGGTCAAACGGTTCCCTCGCGCATTTGCACCTCTGTACCCTTTTGCGGTCGAGTCGTTTGACCTCACATCGTACGACATCATTGTTTCGTCGAGCACTCGGTTTGCGCACGGCATTATTCCTGGACCGAGATCAATCCATCTCTGCTTCATGAATACGCCTGCAAAAATGTGGTGGGATTCAAATCGCTACTTTGGGACAACGCCGCTGTGGCTCGAACCTGCATTAGCTGCATTCCGCGCGTGGGATCAGATTGCGGCTCTGCGCGTCGATCAGTTTCTGGCAAATTCGCAGAATGTAAGGCGCCGTATTGAGAAATATTATCGTCGAGAATCCATTGTTCTGCATCCATTTGTCGATCTCGCCCGGTTTGCGTACCTTTCGCGAAAAGGAAAATTTTTTTTGATCGTCTCGCGATTACTCAAATACAAACACATTGACCTTGCTGTCCAGGCTTGTTCGAGGCTGCATCTTCCACTCGTCGTTATCGGTTCCGGTCCAGATGAAAAGCGGCTTTGTGCCTTGGCGGGACCAACAGTCCGCTTTGCGGGGCAGTTGACGGATGATGCTGTCGTAGCGTATTATCGAGATTGTCTCGCGCTCATCATTCCGGGCGAAGAAGATTTTGGTATGACTGCACTTGAAGCATTTGCCTCGGGAAAGCCCGTGATCGCGTTTGTTGGTGGTGGAGCACTGGAAACGGTTGTTGACGGGAAAACAGGCATGTTTTTTCGTGAGCCGACCATTGATAGCCTGATATCAGTCCTTAAGCGTTTTGAGAAAACTGCATTTTCAGGATTAATCCTCAAGGCACATGCTCGCACTTGGTCAAAACAGAACTTTCAAAGAAAATTCAGACGGCTTGTCGAAAAAGCAGGAGGCCGGGCACTGGGATGAGGAAGCAGCATTTATGAAAAAGCAGCATTGGTATTGCGTGATTTTAGCAGGCGGCGGCGGATCCAGGCTCTGGCCGCTTTCCAGGAAGAAAAATCCGAAACAATTTCTTCCGTTGTTTGGAAAAGAGACGTTACTCCAGTCTACATTTGAACGGATCAAATCATTAGTTCCGGAGCATCATGTCTACGTGGTCACGCATAAAGATTATGTCAAAGAGCTTCACGCCGAGCTCCCATCGATTCCGAAAGAAAATATCTTGGCTGAACCAGAGGCGAAAAGTACGGCCATTGCCATCGGATTCGCGACCCATGTGATTGCACGATGTGACAAAGATGCGGTCGTTGCATCATTGGCGTCTGACCACCTGATTTTGGAGCCTTTGAAATTTCGTGCTGTTTTGTCCGCGGCATTTGAAACAGCAAAGAAGTGGCCGAGTTTGCTGACCATTGGCATCACCCCAACCTCACCGCACACCGGATACGGATACATCCACGCTGCCGAAAAGCTGGAAACAATTGACCGGCATCCCGTGTACCGCGTGGAGGAATTCGTGGAAAAACCAGATGTTGAAACCGCAAAAAACTACCTCACAAGCGGAAAATATTTCTGGAACGCCTCGTATTTCATCTTTTCTGTCCGCACAATGTTGGATGCGCTCAAAAACCACATGCCTGACCTTGCAAAACGGCTCGAGAAGATTGATCATAATATGATGGAGATTTATGCGGAATCTTCATCCGACCCGATAGAATACGGTATTTTTGAGAAAGCGAAAAACGTCCTCATGATCCCGGGCGATTTTACCTGGAGCGATGTGGGCGATTGGGCGGTGATTGACGAACACACGCCAAAAAACCACGGATCAAATACCGTGGTTCCGGATTCTACTTTGATGCTGGCTGAAGACGCAGAAGATTGCTATGTCCGCAGTGCCAAGAAGTTGGTTGCGTTGGTTGGGGTCCGAAACCTTGCGGTGATTGATACTGGCGACGTGCTCTTGGTGTGTAAAAAAGAGAAAGCGCAATCAGTCAAAAACATTGTTGAAATGCTAAAAAACTTGAAGCAAGGCAGGAGATATCTTTGATGTACGATGCCGTCAAACGCCTCCTCGACATTATTGGCGCAATCGTCGCAAGCATTCTTTTTCTTCCAATTTTCATTTTTCTTCCGATCGTCATTGCGCTTGATTCCGGGCTGCCCATTTTTTACTGTCCAATCCGAGTTGGAAAGAACGGTAAACTGTTTCAAATGATCAAATTCCGCAGTATGCGGATGTACTCGGTGCCTGGAAAACAACAACATGCTGACACGGCGTTGAAGCGTGACAAAGAGCTGCTCGCGTCGTATAAGAAAAACAGCTACAAACTGCCGGAAGATCCGCGGATTACGACTGTCGGGCGCATGATGAGGAAATCTTCACTCGATGAATTTCCGCAATTTTGGAATGTTATTCGGGGAGAAATGAGTTTGGTGGGGCCGCGCGCGTATTTGCCGAATGAACTTTTGGAACAGCAAGATGCATTTCCGCACACGAAGCCGTTGGTGCGCATTATGTTGACCGGAAAACCAGGGTTGACCGGGCCTTGGCAGGTGTCTGGCCGTTCGAACATCAATTTTGACAAACGGATCGTTTTAGATGTTGAGTATCTCAAGCGCCGTTCATTCCTGTATGATATTTGGATGATCCTCAAAACGTTTCCAGCCCTCCTCACAGGGAGAGGAGCAGTGTGAGATATATAAACATGAAATTCCGCTTTCCTTTTCCACGATCGCGGAGTCGTCGTCTTATTCTTTTTGGAGTCATCGCGACCTTCTTGCTCATTACCGGATACTTTGGAGCAGTCGGCTTTTTATTGGTTCAAGATGCGCGTGTGCTCCTCAAGCCTGGTCGCGGAGTGGCACATGCCGCCCGGTTGCAAGATTTACAGATGGCAAAAGAGGAACTTGTGGCGGCTCGCGCGTCTCTCACAACAGTGAAGCAGCGTCTGCGGCTTGTCGGGTTTCTCAAATTTATCCCGTTTGTAGGTGCATATGAGGAAGATGCTGAACGGGGCATTCGCGCCGGATTTCATCTTTTAGACACAAGTTTTGTGTTCGTTGATGCACTGGAACCCTATGCCGACATCCTCGGGCTCAAAGGGCAGGGGAGTTTTACCGGGGGGACAGCACAGGAGCGGATGAAGAAGGTGGTGCAGACCATTGATAAAGTGAATCCAGAGCTCGAAAAGCTGGCCCAATCGTTATCTGCCGCACGCATCGAGATCGATGGAATTGACGCGAAACGGTATCCCTTGGACGTTAGAAAACTCAAACTTAAGTCGAGTCTCGCCCTTGCCAAAACATTGTTGCATCAGGCGGATAGTGTGCTGACCGATGCGCGGCCAATTGTCAAGGTTCTTCCGAAGATTCTTGGTGAACCGGATATGCAAACCTATCTCGTGTTGTTTCAAAACGATAAAGAACTGCGGCCGACTGGTGGGTTTCTGACAGCCTATGCCATCATGCGCACCGAACGTGGAAGTATCGTGAGCGGCGGGAGTGAAGATATTTACCGGTTGGATGATCGCCGGGGTGGGTATGTGCCGCCGCCTGACCCGATCCGCCGTTTTTTGCCCCAGCCAGATGGCGCGCCAGCCGCAGAATGGAATATCCGGGATACCAACCTTTCGCCTGATTGGAAAGTGTCCGCTGAAACATTTGCCGAATTTTATAAGAACGTTGCGGGGAGAGAAGAATTAGACGGGATTATCGCACTTGACACACACGTGCTCGAGGATTTACTGAAAGTCACAGGTCCGGTGAACGCGGCAGGACTGACATTTTCTGCAGAAAAAGACCCGCGGTGTGATTGCCCGGGCGTGGTGTATGAACTGGAAAACTACGCCGAAAAAACTGCACGCGTGGCCATTGCAAAGGGATTCAATGTAGAACGCAAGGGAATTTTGGCGGATCTGATGACTGAAGTTTTGCGCGCGTCCATGGGTGCAGGGAAGGAGAAATTTGCGCCATTGTTTGAAACGTTTGTCCGTTTGGGTCGCGAGAAGCACATTCTTCTTTATTTCATGGATCCCGAGTCGCAAAAGAGTGCGGAAACGATTCAATGGGCAGGCCGTATGCGGGAGTTCGATGGTGATTATCTGCATATTAATGATGCGAACTTTGCCGGCGCCAAAGCGAATTTGTACGTGACGCAAGCAGTTGAGCAAGAAGTTGCGGTTGATAGCGACGGAACCGTCACAAAAACAGTCGCGATTGAATACCGAAATCCAAAAGAGGATGACGGATGGCTGAATGGCCAGTACCGGAGTTATATCCGGCTTTATGTTCCAAAAGGAAGCGAACTTGTTTCGTCGTCCGGATCTGAAGTCGAGGTTGGGGTGTCGGAAGATTTGGGCAGAACCGTGTTTGACGGGTTTTACCGTTTAAATCCAAAAAATATCGTGAAGCTGACGTTTACCTACAAACTGCCGATGAGGGTGTCGGCTGAGTATCTCATCTTCCTGCAAAAACAGCCAGGAACAGAAGCGCCTGAACACACCTTTATCATCAACGGCAAAACCAAGCCGCCGGTGGAGCTTGTTGAAGACAAAGTTTTGACCTTCCCTCTCTAATATGGCTGGGTATCACGCAGAAGCATTGGTCCTGAAGCGCAGTGATTTTGGCGAAGCCGACCGAATTCTGACCCTCTACACCAGATATCGTGGAAAACTGCACGTGATTGCCAAAGGGGTGCGGCGGATCCACAGCCGCAAAGGGGGAAACGTGGAGCCGGTGAATTGGATCCGGTGCTTTTGCGCGGAAGGTAGGAATTTGGATGTGCTCACGGAAGTGGAAACCATCAACGCGTTTCAACCCCTCAAGGATAACTTAGTGCTTGTCGGGTACGCGTACCACGTTATCGAACTTCTGGACCGGTTTCTTCCCGACCGGGATCCACATCCGTCAGTGTTTCTTCTTGCCGTTGAGATGTTGCAGGAACTTATCAGGCATCCTCGAAAAATCATCGTGGCTGCGTTTGAAATCAAACTTTTAGACCAACTCGGGTTTTGGTCGAGCAAAGACGTTGGGTTGCCGTCTCCTGCAGTCGTGGATTTTGCAGAAACCCTCCGTATTTCTTCATGGGGCGGCATTCGGTCAATGGTTGACACAGATGCAAAAATCTCCTCTGCCCTTGAAATACATTTGAAAGCTTATCTTGAAAAAGTCGCCGAAACGAGCCTGAAAAGCAAACGCTTTCTTCAACAAATCACCAATGCTACAATACCTCCATATGGCGGCGAAGGATCTTGAGACGATTGTTGCATTGTGCAAGCGAAGAGGATTCCTGTTTCCAGGATCGGAAATTTACGGCGGGTTTGGGGGGACGTGGGACTATGGCCCGTTGGGCGTCGAACTGAAACGAAATATCAAAGAAGCGTGGTGGAATGACATGGTGCACAGACGCGATGATGTGGTTGGACTCGACGCCGCGATTATGATGAACCCAAAGGTTTGGGAAGCATCGGGCCACGTTGAGTCATTTGCTGATCCATTAGTTGAATGCAAAACGTGCCACGAACGGATTCGGGCGGACCAGGAAGATGTTATCAAGCTCCACGAAGAAGGGCATCGGACAAACAAGGAGGAGGTATCTTGGACAGCGCCGCGCAATTTTAATCTTTTGGTCAAGGCATTTGTTGGAGTCGTTGAGGAGGCGGAGCGGCCGATCTATTTACGGGGTGAGATTACGCAGGGAGTCTACGTCAATTTCCGCAATGTCGTTGACTCGGTTCATCCAAAAATCCCATTTGGCATCGCGCAGGTCGGCAAAGCGTTCCGGAATGAAATTACCCCGGGCAACTTCACCTTCCGCTCGCGCGAATTTGAACAGATGGAATTGCAGTACTTCGTTAAACCCGATGAGGCAGAGGGGAAGAAATGGTTCGCGTATTGGAAACAAGCGAGGATGGATTGGTATGTGTCATTGGGAATGGGGAAGGAGCATTTGCGTTTCCGCGAACATGCACCCGATGAGCGTGCACATTACGCCAAAGAGGCGTGGGATATTGAATACCACAGTCCGTTCGGATGGAAGGAATTTGAAGGCATCCATCACCGGGCGGATTGGGATCTGTCGCGGCACCAGAAATTCTCCGGCAAAGATTTAACCTATACCGATCAAGAATCCGGTGAGCAATACACCCCGTGGGGTATCGAGACATCCGGCGGCGCAGACCGGGCAACGCTGTTCTTTTTGCTAGATGCGTATGATGAAGAGGGAGGGGGAGATGATCGTCGAGTTGTATTAAGGCTGCATCCGCGGATTGCACCTCTAAAGGTCGCCATATTTCCCCTTTTGGCAAACAAGCCTGCATTGATCGAAAAAGCTCAATCCATCTACAAAACATTGAAACATGAGTTTGTTACGGCCTGGGATGCCCGAGGAAACATCGGCAAGCGATACAGAAGCCAAGATGAAATTGGCACCCCCTTTTGCGTCACGGTTGACTTTGATACACTATCCGATAACACGGTGACGATGCGTGATCGCGACACGATGAAGCAGGAGAGAATAAAGATTGACGAACTGGTTCGTTACCTGCATGACAGATTGTCATGACGAGATTATATGAGAATTTTTGTTCTGTCAACAATCCTAGCTTTTTCCCTCGGCGGCTGTTCATTTGGCGGCGGGAAAGCTCCCGATTCAGCACAAGAAGAAGATCATAGCCGCTACAACCTCGTCCAATTTTCACCCGAAAACCCATACGTGACACTGACTCCGACTCAAGATGCGCGGAATATCAATGTCGAGACATCCCAATTTGGATACTTGGACAGCGTGGAGGTGGAGATGACATATTTTTCAAAGACAGTTCAGCAGGGTGTTTTTGACCGGATTGACCTCAAAAATGGGGTTGGTGAGAAGCAGATTTTTCTTGGAAGCTGTTCGGAAAGTACGGGTGTGCGGCGCTGTTATTTTCACGAGGGTGTAGAAAAGGGTGTGGTGAATGCGACGTATGACGATGGTGAAGAAAAGAAAAAGCGGATCTCGTCAGAGTTCCATCTGCAGGAGCTGACGAAAGCGAATGGCGAGTTCGAGAGTACAGATGGGAAAGCGAGCGTAACGGTTGAACCAACGCTGGGCATTCTCTCTGTGATTACATTACCGGTGACTGGCCTTCCAGGTGTTCTTCCGGACGGCAAAACCGTTGAAGGGACGCCGTATGCGTTTCTGCCTAGCCGGGAAGTCCAAGTCAGAGGAATAGTGAGGCTCGATGCTGGTTCTGATGCGTCTTCCGTCACGATCTACCGCTGGGATGCCGCCAAGGCGTCCTGGGAAGCCCTGGAAACCACCGTGAATGGTTTCATTGTTACGTCACCAACAACAGAACTTGGACTGTTTGCCGTGGGTCGTTAAAATCAAATCATACAAACTATGTTCAAAGAAGTTTTGAGAAAGATATTCCAAGGTAAACAAACTACAATGAGTCAACCCTCGTTAACAGGGCAAGTGGGTTTACCTTCGGGGTTTTATAATCCTTACTTGAATCAAGATAGATTTCGTCGAGAGGCGTTCCGACGAGTCCCTGGAGTAGTCAATTTTACTTTTAAGCCTCAAGAAGCGGCCTTCAAAGACAGCGACACCCGTCCTCCTCTCAAAAAATATCCCCAAACCCCTGATTAATCACTTCCACCTCCGGAGTTGAAGAGTCCTTGACACCTGTTCTCATTTACTCGGCACCTCCGAAGGTGAAGGACGTTGAAAGCGTGAGAGGGTTCTCTCATGGAATCTATAAAGGATTTCAAGTTCTTCGTCTGTTGCCCTTCTGCTTGGAGAGCGACGTCCCGTCACATCATCTTCTATGTACACCCGCGCGTCAGATGGGGTGAGTTCGAAAATTCTTCCTTCGGGAGTTGAAAAATCCTCAATGCGAACCATGCGTTGGTTCGACGTTCCTTGGAACGATTGAATATACGATAGACGACTCAATGGTCGCTGATTGTTGTAAGGGACGATAAGAGAAAATGTCAACCGGCCACGGATAAAATCTGTCCAGTTTACCTTTCCACTCACTGCGGCGTCTGCTAACAAATGAAAGAGACGTTTTCGCTCCATGTGTTCCATTATATCAACTTCGCCTTTCCTTTGTGTTGACATGGGCGTGAAAATGGTGTTGAATGGGTTATGCGATTAACAAAATGGGATAAAATGGGAAAAGTAGGGAGATGGTTTTGATGTTTCTTGGTGAGTATCGCCATATGCTTGATGACCGAGGCCGTGTCTCCCTGCCCAAAAAAATGCGCAGTGTGCTTGAAGGGGAACGGTTGATTCTGACGCGCGGGTTTGAACCATGTCTTTTGGGGTATCGTCGCGATGATTGGGAGCGGGACGCGACGAAAGAAATGCAAGCGTCAGCGATTACCGATCCTGCTGGACGGGCAATGCGCAGATATATGTTTTCCGGTGCGGAAGAGGTTTTGGTTGATCGCGTTGGACGGATTCTCCTGTCTGGTCAATTAAAAACATACGCGGGGATTTCGGAACAGGTTGTCATTATCGGTGCAGGAGATCACTTTGAAATCTGGGATGAGAAATCCTGGAAAGAGTACCTTACCAATCTCAAATACCCACGTGCGTGAGCATATTCCAGTTTTGGCTGCCGAGATTGTCCATTGGTTGGACGTTCAGCCGGGAAAAACCTACCTGGATGCAACGTTTGGTTTTGGAGGACACACTGGTTTGATTCTTGATGCGGGAGGACGAGTCATCGCGTTGGATCGGGATGAGGAAGCGGTTCGGGTTGGGCAAGAGCAATTTGCGTTAGCAATCTCGTCGGGTAGCTTGGAACTTGTGCACAACCGTTTCGACTGCCTGGAAACGGTTGTCGGGAAACGTCATATTGCGGGTGTCCTTTTTGATCTGGGGATGTCGACCATGCAGCTTTCTTCTGACCGTGGATTTTCTTTTGGAGACGAGAGCTTGGACATGCGCATGGATGCTTCTCTGGGAGTAACAGCGGCGGATTTGGTGAATGGGTTAGGTCGAAGGGAATTGGTCAAACTTTTAGAGACCCTTGGCGAAGAGCCCTTTGCGGCGAAGATCGCAGAGGCCATTGTGGTAAGGAGAAAGGAAAAACCATTGACCCATGCACATGAACTGGCGCGGTTGATTGAAAACACGGTTGGGCGGCGCGGACGTATTCATCCGGCCACCCGGGTGTTTCAAGCACTTCGAATGGCGGTGAATGATGAGCGGGGGCAACTGACACGTGCGTTGCCCCAAGCTGTATCGGTTCTGGGTTCGGGCGGACGGTTGGCGGTGATCAGTTTCCATTCCCTTGAGGACCGGATTGTTAAACACTTTGGCAAAGAACAACACATACAGGGAGCATTGATGGAACTGACGACAACACCCATCCGTCCATCGGAAGAAGAGGTGCAAACCAATCCATCGAGTAGAAGCGCAAAAATGAGGGTGTTTGCCCGCACATTGGGTATTTGAGAAGGGGTGGATATACATTATGAAAACATTTACGATTATTGCTAGTTTTTTGGTCGTCCTCACCATCACTCTGGGCACTGCCCAGGTGGTCTTGTCAAACACACTTGCAACCAAAGGGAAAGAACTTGGCGCATCGGTCATTTTTGCCGAGCAGTTGCAAGATGAAAACGATACGCTTCGCGCGGCTGTGAATACATTGCGCTCAATGCGCACCATTGCCAGCCGGAGCGGTGAGCTCGGATTTATTGCTCAGGGTACGCCGCAGATTCTTTCACAAGACAAACCACTCGCGTTTCGGCCGTGAGAGAATACTATCATGCGGATTCGATTTGTGTTCCTGCTCTTCGTGTTTCTCTCGCTGGCGATTATCGGCCGGCTTTTTTATTGGCAGATTCTCCGCGGAGAAGATTTAGCCATTGCGGCAGACGCACAACGGTGGATTGAAGACCGTCTTTTGGGCAGACGAGGTCAGCTTCTCGCGTCTGATGGGTATCCGTTGGTGCAGAATTTGCCGGCGTTTGTGCTATACGCGGATGTGCGGCTGCTCACAGAGCCACCCGAGGACGTCGCGAAAAAACTTGTCCCTCTTCTTGCCAGTGCAAGCGCAGAGGCTCGTTTGACAACTCTTCTTTCCACTCCAAATGCTGTCTGGGTAAAACTCACGGACAAACTTTCACAAGAAACCAAAAAACGTATTGAGGAGAGTAAGATTGAAGGATTATTCTTTGAACGCACCGAAACGCGAACGTACCCGGAAGCCTCTATGGCCGCGCACCTTTTGGGCTTTGTGGGTGCGGATGAAGAGGGGCGGGATAAAGGATACTATGGGGTGGAAGGGTTTTATGACCGGAGCTTGCGCGGACACGAGGGGTTTATCCGGCAGGAAAAAGACGCGAAAGGCGTGCCGATTCTTGGCGGGACGTATGGGGTAGAGATGCCGGAACATGGTCGAAATCTGTCCCTCAACATTGATCGCGCGATTCAATTTACCGTTGAATCGCATCTTCAGAAAGCGCTTGATCGATACGGCGCAAAAGCAGGCTCAGTTGTTGTAATGGATCCAGAAACCGGTGCTGTTTTAGCCATGGCGTCCACTCCCTCGTTTTCTCCCACGGACTGGCAGGGATTTTCCTCCGATCGGTTCGCGAACCCTCTTGTTGCCGAAACATACGAGCCTGGTTCGACGTTGAAAACGATCATTATGGCGGCTGCGCTCGAGGCAGGGGTCGTGAAGCCCGAGACTGTGTGCACACATTGTGATGGTTCCCGTTCCATTGGCGGATTCACCATCCGTACCTGGAACGATGTCTATCACCCGAACGCAACCATGATTGATGTGTTGAAGTTTTCGGACAACGTGGGGATGGTGTTTGTCGGAGAACTCTTAGGCATTGACCGGCTGTGGCAGGCTTTTTCTTCGTTCGGCTTCTTGGAATCGACTGGGATTGATGTTGAAGGAGAAACAACGTCAGCGATTCGGCCGAAAGATGAATGGCGGCCGATTGACCTGGCGACCGCCTCGTTCGGGCAGGGAGTTGCGATTACACCTATCCAGATGGTCCAAGGGTTTTCTGTTATTGCAAATGGAGGAGTGCTGGTTCGTCCCCAAGTGGTTCGCACAGAGCCGAAACGCGTGAGGCGGGTGATATCGGAAAAAACGGCAAAAACACTCACCCAAATGCTTGTTGAGGCAGTTGATGCAGGGGAGGCGAAATGGACGCGGCTCCCGGGATATCGAATAGCAGGCAAAACCGGCACGGCACAAATTCCCATTGCCGGGCATTATGATGAAGAGAAAACCATTGCGTCGTTTATTGGGTTTGCGCCGGCAGATAAGCCAAAATTTGTGATGCTGGTGACGCTCAAAGAACCGTCGTCATCGCCTTGGGCCTCCGAAACCGCCGCTCCGCTCTTTTTCGATATTGCAAAGGATTTGCTGACGTACTATGGCGTGCCACCGGAGGAGGGTCGGTGAATTAACATTTCAACTTGATGGCCGCGAGCCGCCCTCTTTGCATTGAATGCGATCTTCAACATTTTGATTGCATTTTTCGGGTGTCCAGATGCAAAATAGAACCCAAAAGCACTCCAAGCGACTTTCCAGATATCGTCAAGGACATCCGGCCGTTCGCCAGTCAAGGAGAGCAGTAAATGTGAAAGTGCACCGTCGTACATTTTTGGAAGGAGTGTCAAGACATCGAGGCTTGCTTTTGGATTATCCCGACGTTGAAGAAGGACGTCAATGTATGCATGAACCAGTTTTCCTCGGAAATAATGTTCTATTGGAGTAAGTTGCGGACCTCGATCCTGATCTTTTCGAATCAGAATACGAGCAGAAAAAATGAGCTCTTGTGTGCTCAACTTATGATCGGTATGGAAGCTTAGTTCAGGTTTCATAGTTTAATTATACCCCATAACAAGTCACCAAGACGGAAATTCCGCGCCTTTTTCCATCCAGGACAGGTATAATAGAGGCATGTTCCAGAGGATAAAGAATGTGGGGCATTTGATCCTGACCGTAGGGGCGCACGCGTACTACGGCTACCCCGGGCAAAAACTCACGCTCATTGGCGTTACTGGGACGGATGGGAAAACGACCACCGTGCATTTGATTGACGCGATCCTTCGCGCCGCAGAAAAACGGTCGGCCTATATTTCATCTATCCATGCCCGCATTGGCCGCAAAACCATTGACACCGGGCTCCATACAACGACGCCGTATCATTTAGACCTGCCCAAACTTTTATCTAGCATGGTGGAAGAAAAAACCGAGGTCGGTATTCTTGAGGTGACCTCGCATGCCATTGACCAGTGCCGGATCCACGGCTTGCATTTTGCGCTTGGCGTGTTCACGAACATTTCCCACGAACACTTGGATTACCACGGGACGTTTGAGGCCTATTGTGCTGTTAAAGCGAAACTCATCAAACAATGCGAGACCGTTGCATTGAATAAAGACGATGGATCGTTTCGCGCGCTCTCAACTGAGGCGCGGAAACATGGCGTGGATGTCAAAAGTTATGGTTTTACAAACGACGCGGATGTATGGGCAAGCAGCATCAAAGCCACTGGCTCGAAAACCGAATTGAGCGTGCATCTTCCAAACGGCATCATCGCCATCTCGACTCGGCTTTTGGGCCGGTACAATATCGCGAATATGCTCGCTGCCGCCACTGCCGCGTATGCGCTCGGGTTGTCACACCGGGCAATCCAGACTGGCTTGAACTACTTCCCGGGAATTCCCGGCCGGCTGGAGAGTATTCCATCCAATACACACATTGAAGTGATTGTGGATTTTGCCCACACACCAAACGCATTTCAACAACTTCTTCCCGAGATGCGGCGGCTTACGGTGGGGAAGCTTATCCATGTCTTTGGAGCGGCCGGAGAGCGGGACACAGCCAAACGGCCAATTATGGGAAAACGTGCGCAGCAGCTTGGGAATGAACTCATTATCACGGCGGAAGATCCGCGGAGTGAATCGGTGGAAAAAATCAGCGCAGAAATTGCCAAAGGAGTAATGGCAGGCGGCGGCATTGCGGATAAAACATTTTGGATGATAGCAGATCGACGACAGGCAATTCGATTTGCCATTCAAAAACGCGCCAGCCCCGGAGATCTCGTCCTCATTACTGGCAAAGGACATGAACGAAGCATGAATATCAGCGGAACCGAAGTTTTGTGGTCGGATATTGATGAAGCGCGTGCGGCTCTGAAAGGTCGAGGATGAAAAAAGAGCGTATCGCCGCTGTTGTGCTTGCCGCGGGAAAAGGAAAACGGATGAATAGTCCAGACAAACAAAAAGTCACCCACGATCTTGCCGGCCGACCCATGGTTGCGTACACGGTCGAGACGTTGAAATCAGTCCGTTTCGATCAGATTATTGTCGTTGTCGGGCACCTCAAAGAGCAAGTCATAAAAGCGGTTGGCGGCGATGTTTTGTTTGCGCATCAAGACGAACCATTGGGGACAGGGGATGCATTGCGGGTTGCCTTGTTTGTGATCGATCCATCTATTGATGTTGTTCTTTCTCTGTACGGCGACGACTCCGCGTTTCTTTCTAAAGAAACATTGCGGTTTTTTATCGACGCGTTTTCAAAAAGCAGGGCCGACATGGCGTGTTTAACGGTGGTCCGCGACGACCCGACAGGGTTGGGTCGGATTGTCCGTGATAGCCGTGAACATGTTGTTCGGATCGTTGAGGAAAAACTGGCTAGTGATGAAGAAAAACGGATCAAGGAAGTGAACACAGGTGTGTATCTGTTCACGCGCGGCATGCTCGATGTGTATCTTCCAAAGATTCAGAGAAATGAGACAGGTGAATACTTCTTGACAGATATCGTCGAACTTGTTATCAACGGCGGCGGGGCAGTCTTGGCGCATCCATTAGAGAATACCGAAGAATGGTTTGGCGTGAATAGCCCGGAGCAATTGAGAGAAGCCGATGCTTTGAAGCGGGGACTTTCGTGAAACGCATCCATATTATGGGGATTGAAGGAAGCGGGGCGCAGGCTTTTTTAGGAGTCGCGGCAGGTTTTGGGTATGAGGTGTCAGGGTGTGATGTGTTGACCAACGGGCATAATCCGTCACATATTGCCGATATTGACATCCTTGTCCTCTCTCCCGCAATTCTTGCCAAAGATCCAACTAATGCTGAGATTGCGTCGGCGAAGCGTCAACATATTCCTGTCATGACCTGGCCGCAGTTTGTTGGGGAGGTGTTGCAAAAAGAAAAGTTTGTGATTGCTATCGCCGGCACGCATGGGAAATCAACGACGACTGCAATTCTTGGTCTCATGCTTGAAAAGGGCGGATTGGATCCAACGGTGATTGTCGGCGCGACAGTGAAAGAGTGGGGGAAGAATTTTCGGGTCGGTCAATCCAAGTATTTTGTCATTGAGGCAGACGAATATGGTGACAGTTTTTTGCATTACAAACCCGACATTGCTGTCGTGACCGTGGTTGAATACGACCACCCTGAATATTTCGCGGATGAGGCTGCGTTCAAAAAAAGTTTTGAGCGGTTCGTTGGAAAAATAAAGACCGATGGCCTTGTCATGAAGGGCGAAGATATCACCGAAGAAGAAATGCGCGCAGTGGACAAAGAACTTCAAATCTCCGGCTGGTTTAATCGGAAAAATGCTGCATTGGCAGTCCGTGTGGCGAAAACATTGCATGTCTCGGACGAGAGTATTCGATCGGTCCTGCGTTCATTCACGGGTGCCCTGCGGCGGTTTGAAATCAAGGGAGAAAAAACCGGCGTCATGATTATTGATGATTATGCGCATCACCCGACCGAAGTTCGCGAGACATTGAAAGCCGGCCGAGAGCGGTTTCCAGACAAACGTATTTTTGTCGTTTTTCAGCCGCACATGTTTACACGCACGAAGGTTTTGTGGGATGATTTTGTGTCTGCGTTTCGCACGGCGCCGATTGATGGCGGTATTATTCTCGACATTTTTCCGTCGCGCGAGCAAGACCCGGGAAATGTCAAAAGCGAAGATTTGGTCCAAGCGATCAGCCGTCCCGAGGTAGAATATAGAAAGACGCTGCAAGACGCCGTTTTGTGGATTTTAGAAAAAGCACGGTCAGGTGATATCGTGATGACTATGGGGGCAGGGGATGTGACGGAAATTTGGGAGATGCTGCATGAACGATAAACTTTCACTCATCGCGCAATCCTTCGGTTCACTCCGCGTGAAGCGTGACGAGCCAATGGCGCTTCATACAAACAACAAAATCGGCGGGACGGCTGATCTTTATGTTGAAACGTCGACGACGTCGGAGTTGGTCCGAGTAGTGCGCCAATGCGTCGAACTTACCCTCCCCTTCCTTGTCTTGGGTGGGGCAACCAATGTGTTGGTGTCAGATAAGGGTATCCGCGGGGTCGTCATTAAAAATCGCGCGGGTTCGATCAATATTGTCGGCATGAAAGGAAAAATGGTCGCAGGGAAAAAAGAAATTGGCGACGTCCTTTTGGAGGCTGAAAGCGGAACACCCATCGGTCATCTTGTTCGTTTCACCATTGAAGAAGAGCTTGCCGGTTTGGAGTCATTTCTTGGTCTTCCGGGGACTGTGGGTGGCGCGATTTACAACAACTCACATTTTCAGCGGCATGGGAAGTTTATTGGCGATGACATTGTTCAAGTGAAAGTTCAGAACGAAAAAGGCGATGAAGTTGTGTTGCCTAAAAGTGAACTTGAGTTTGATTATGACTTTTCGCGTTTTCATCACACACATGAAGTGATCCTCTCGGCAACATTCAAACTGCAAAAGGGAGATAAAGCCGCCCTGTGGGCAAAAGCGCAAGAAGCGTCGCAAACCATTCGGCTCAAAGAACAGCCGTATGATATTCCCAGCCATGGCTGTACGTTCCAAAACCTGACGAAGCAAGAAGCAGTATCACTCGAACGTCCGAATCTCAACCAATCAGCGGGCGCGTTAGTGGACGAATGCGGGCTAAAAGGCGCATGCTTCGGGTCTGCGATGATTTCGGATAAACACGCAAACTTTATCGTCAACAAAGGTGGAGCAAAAGCGTCGGAGGTCCTTGCCATTATGCAGACAATCCGTCACAAGGTCCACGAACAATTCGGCGTGTTTTTGAAGCCGGAAATTTTTCTTTTGGGCGAATGGACTGATGAGGAACGGTTGTCAGTTGGCGCTCCAAAAAGGGGGAAAAATGGCAAAACTGATCATTGACGGCGGTCATGCGCTTTCTGGCTCAATCAACGTCGGCGGCAACAAAAATGCAGTGTTGCCGATGATGGCGGCGTGTTTACTCACGGATGAGCTCTGTGTTTTAACGAACGTCCCCTCCATTCAAGATGTGGCAGTAATGGCAGAGCTTCTTTCTGGTATTGGGGTAGAAGTTGCGGGAGTTGGGAGTGGGTCATTGCGCATTCGAGCAAAAACGGTCGACCCTTTGAAATTGGATCAAGATTTGGTCGCGCAGCTACGCGCATCGGTGTTGTTTTTTGGGCCGTTGTTAGCCCGAACCTCAAGCGTCAGTATGCGGCATCCAGGCGGCTGCATTATTGGGCGGCGTGGCATTGACACGCACATTGAAGCGTTGGATGCACTCGGCGCAACATTGACCATTGAACGGGGGATGTATCATGTCGCAACCGACCATCTGCAGGGCACGAGCCTTTTTCTTTCGGAAACATCAGTGACCGGAACGGAAAACGCGCTCATGGCCGCGGTGACTGCGAAAGGACACACCGTCATCCGGAACGCGGCAAGCGAACCGCACGTGCAGGCTCTTTGCCGCTTTCTCAACGCGATGGGCGGGAATATTCAGGGAATCGGCAGTAATGTTCTCACGATTGATGGAGTCGACGCACTGCACGGAACGTCGATGGATGTTCCGCCGGACCATATTGAAGTTGGAACGTGGATCGTCGCTGCCGCTGTGACCAAAGGAGACGTCGAAATAACAGGTGTCAACATAGGTGACCTTGAGAAAATTTTATTAACCTATCGTGCGTTTGGTGTCACGATTGATGCACAAGGAAACACCCTTCATGTCCATCCGTCCGAGCTTCACGCGGTGCGCAAAGTCGAAACAAACGTTTGGCCGGGATTCCCAACCGACTTGATGAGTGTGACGGTGACATTAGCTACTCAAGTATCTGGGACGACACTCTGCCATGACTGGATGTACGAAGGTAGAATGTTTTTCGTGGATAAGCTTATTCAAATGGGGGCAAATATTATCCTAAGCGACCCGCACCGTGCACTGGTGACCGGCCCGACGCCATTGCGTGGGAAGGACATTGACAGTCCGGATTTGCGTGCAGGCATGGCGCTCATTCTTGCCGCGCTGTCTGCGTCCGGACAAAGCACGATTGAACGCGCGGAATTGATTGACCGGGGATATGAAAAGGTGGATGAACGACTCCGCTCATTGGGCGGCCATGTTGAACGCGTCGACGACTGATTGAGGAGCATGAAGAAACCAACAATTATTTTTTTGCATGGATGGGGTGGATCAAAAACCTCGATGCAGCCATTGGTGGACCGGTTGTTAAACATCGGCCCTACGCTGGTCTTTGATCTGCCAGGATTTGGTGCGGCTGATCCTCCAGAGAAACCATGGGATGTGGATGATTACGTGCGATGGCTGCATCGTCGATGTGTGGAAAAAAACATTGAACACGTTGTTTTGGTCGGTCACTCATTTGGCGGACATATCGCGTGTCGGTTTGCCGCAGCACATCCATCCATGGTTCTAAAACTCGTCCTCCTTGCTCCGTCCGGCATCCGACAGCCTTTGAGTAAACGGCAGTCTGTTGCTCATTTGCTGACGCAGCTCGCCCGCAACGTCCCATTTCCGGAAATTTCTTTCATTCGTTCCCTTATCCATCTGCTCGCGGGGGAGCGGGATTATCTTCGCGCGAGTCCGGTCATGCGGTCGAGCATGCAAAAGGTTTTAGCGCAAGACGTCCGCGATGTTTTGTCAAAAATCAAAGTCAAAACGCTCATTGTGTGGGGAAAGGATGATCACATTACGCCGGTTGCAAACGCAGAGATTTTTGAGAAGGGAATCAAACACTCGAAACTGGTGATTCTTGACGGCGCTCGCCACGGGATTCCGTTTACGCAGACGAAAGAGGTTGCGGAAAGTGTAAGGAGGTTTCTTAACGAAGTCACATGATGATTGTTTCTTTTATCCTTTTGGTCGCTGTTTTTTCGTTTTTTTCTCTTTCAACAATCGCGCTTCTTCAGAGGAAAGAGTATCGGCTCGACCGTCTTTGGGTCTATCTCACAGAATCGTTTGAATGGAACGATTTCTTTTTCAGGCGGCCTGTTTGGACGCTCAAAACCGTTCTTATTTTCACTTTGACTCTCATCATGCTTCTCACGACTGGACTCGGTTTTGCCGGGGTTATCACGCTAATGTTTTTTCTCGCCAGTCTTGGACTCGTATTTTTTCTCGTCCTCATGCAGATCTTGATCAAACGGGCGACTATCCTCCTCGCATCTCACAAACTGAAGCATGCTCACCTTTTGGTTATTGGCGTGACTGGAAGTTTTGGCAAAACAGGGACGAAGGAGATGATTGCCACCCTTTTGTCTGAGAAGTTCAACGTGTTCAAGACTCCACAGCATGTCAATACAGATTATGGTATCGCTCGGGTCATTTTGAGCGATCTCTTATCAGAACATGAGGTATTTGTGGTGGAAATGGGGGCGTATCACGTAGGTGAGATTGCGTCGATTTGCCGCATGGTGCGTCCGAAAATTGGGGTATTAACCGGCATCAACGAACAACACTTGGCACTGTTTGGGTCGATTGAAAACACCATGAAGGCAAAAGGGGAGTTAGTGGATGCTCTTTTGCCGGGCGGGGTTGTCTTTTTCAACGAAGATGACGAGCGAGTCGCTCGTATCGCAGAACGATTCACAGGCAAAAAGTTCGTTTTTTCTGGAAAGAAAGGGAATCAAGCGGCGGCAATTGCCGTTGCACGTCATTTTGGTTTGTCTGATGCCGAGATGACACATGGACTCGAAAAACTTCCAAAAGATTCCATTCCTTTTAAAAAAGGCTTCAACGGCGCCACTTTTCTTGATGATTCATATTCCTCGAACCCGACCGGATTTTCATTTGCCCTTGACATTCTTGCGGAGCAAAAAGGTCGAAAGATCATTGTCACATCTGGAATTATCGAACTCGGGTCTAGCCGCGAGCGGGTGCACCGTGAGCTCGGAGAAAAGATCAAATCCATTGGCGCATTGTTGATTGTGACGAACTCCTCCTTTGCGGATCTTTTTGGCGTCGACCGGTGGTGTCAATCAACCGACGATGAAAAGATTCTCGCATTTTTGTCCAAACAATTAACAAAAGAAGATACTGTGCTTGTCGAAGGCCGCATCTCGGCATATTTGATGAAAGGACTCGGACTCTAAAAGGCTATGGCTGAACGATTACGAGATCGGACAAATGGCATTGCGGGAATCCTTCCAGCGGAATGCATGGTCAAAGGGGCGCCGTCGTTTGACGATCCGGATAACCTTCGACGTACTGTCCAGCTTGCACGACGCGAGCCGTGGTATCGGCTGGTCAAACGAAAAGGAATGACCCTGATTCCACGATATTCTCCGAGTTTGCAAAAGATCGTCATTGTGGTTGGAACAGCAACGACGATCGGTGCGGCGGCGATTCTTGGCTATAACCTTCTCCAAAAACGCCACCGCGAGCAGGGAGGCAAGAAGACTCGCCAATAGGTATAATGGTCTTATGCCACGACCTCTTCTAATCGGGCTTTCTCCGAATACGACGAGTGCGGATGTGAGGCACGCTTTGTCTGCCTTGTTTCACCCATCCACCTGGTTGCAGGGTGACACCCTTCGGAAATTTGAGGAGGAACTGTCGCGATACTTTGACGGAGCGGACGTTTTCCTGTTTGACTCCGGGCGGACGTCAATTGTCACAGTTTTGAACGCACTCGATCTTCAATCGGGCGATGAAGTGTTGTGTCAAGCATTCACCTGCATCGCGGTTCCTCAAGCAGTTAGAAAGGCAAACGGCACGCCAATTTTTGTTGATATTGGCAGCGACCTTAACATGGATGTTTCTGACCTTGAAAAAAAAATCACCTCCAAAAGCCGGGCCATTATTGCCCAACACACATTTGGCGCAGCGGCGGATCTGGACGTCATCTCGGCCATTGCAAAAAAGCATCGGTTGGTTCTTATCGAAGACTGCGCCCATAGTCTCGGAGGGACGTGGAAGGGGAAGAAGCTGGGGACGATTGGGGATGCGGCTATTCTCTCA
>JAUYPR010000083.1 GCA_030695785.1 bacterium | reverse complement strand
CTGACGTATGACGCGATCAAATCATCACTGAAAGAAGGAAACATTCGCGGTACGACAGAGTTTTTTCCGGAAGAAGGAAAGTACCATTGGACCGGACATCGGAATTGCGGCGTCCGCCAGTCACCGCAAGAGACACAGTCGAAAGGAACCACCTGCCCGAAGTGCGGCCGTCCACTGACGGTTGGGGTGGAGCACCGTGTGGATGTTCTCGCATCTCGGTCGGAGGAAGAGCTTGGGTTAACCACCGACGCGCACGGATGGATCCGGAGTAAAATGTTTCCAAAACGGCCACCCTACCGGCGGCTCGTGCCTTTGCATGAGATTCTTGCAGAAGCAGTTGGAACCTTGCCAAAAAGTCAAAAAGTGGCGATAGTGTACGATCGGCTGATCGAGATCTTTGGCAGCGAGTTGACAGTGTTGATCAAAACCCCGCTTGAGGATCTGCGGTCAGTGGCCGAGCCAAGAGTTGCCGAAGGTATTGACAAGGTCCGCCGCAATGACATTGTCGTCGACCCAGGTTTTGACGGCGAGTATGGAAAGGTGAAGATTTGGAAAGAAGGGGAAGGCGCCACGTCCGTCAATTCTTCAGAGGAAGAACAGATTGGACTGTTTTGATGTTCAAAGACCGTATTGATGCGGGGAGTCAGCTTGCCGAGAAGCTGTCGGCGTATAAAGATCAGAAGAACGTCATCGTGCTTGCGATTCCAAGAGGCGGAGTTGAGGTCGGTCGCGTGATCGCCGATGCTTTGAATATTCCGCTCGATGTCATCATCACGCGGAAAATCGGGATGCCGGAGCACGAGGAACTCGCTATTGGCGCGGTGGACCGAGATGGACAAGTGGTGATGCGCGACGCATCCTTGGTTGACGCGCAAACCCTCAAGAGCCTTATTGACAAAGAGTGTGCGGAAATCGCCCGAAGAGAAGCGGTGTATCGCGTCGGGAGAGATCCGCTCAATGTTCAGGAGAAAATTGTGATTCTGACCGACGATGGGATTGCGACTGGCATGACCATGGAAGCGGCAATCCTATGGGCGAAGAGACAGCGTCCCCAAAAACTGATTCTTGCGGTTCCTGTAATAGCGCACGATACGCTGCGTCGTCTTCAGCCGCTTGTGGACGATTGTGTGGTTTTGGAGATCCCCGATCTGTTTTTTGCGGTCGGAATGTTTTACAATGAATTTCCACAGCTTTCTGATAAAGATGTCAGACGGTTCTTAGGAATACACACATGACGCCACCATATTTTTTGGTCGTTGGACTCGGCAATCCAGGAGAGAAGTACGAGAAAACACGCCACAATACCGGGTTTCGTGTCATAGACGCGCTTGAAAGCAATAAAACGATCCATGATAAAATAATGCTTCTGGTGAAACCGCAGACATACATGAATGAATCTGGAATAACAGTGCAGCGCCTACTCGACTTTTATCATCTTGATCCAAGTCATCTTCTCCTGGTGCACGATGATGTCGATCTTCCTTTAGGGACGATCCGCCTCCAAAAAGGTCGTGGTGCGGCTGGACACAAAGGTGTTGAATCGGTCATTGAACGACTCAAAACAAACGAGTTTCTGCGCCTGCGCTGTGGCATTGGGCGGCCTGAACATGGAGATGTCGAACAGTTTGTGCTTGAACCTTTTTCAAAGGAAGAGGAGCCAATGGTCCAACGCATGGTGACTGATGCAACCATAATCATTCGCGATCATTTCTCTTCAGAATTGCCGCAGAAGGAATCTTGATGCAAAAAGAAACACTCGGTAAAGCTGACCTGCATATTCATACCAAAGCCTCGGATGGGATTGTTCCGGACGAGGAGCTCGTCGATTTTCTCGAACACCAAACGGACCTCGACGTCATCGCCATTACTGACCACAATACACTTGAAGGAGCTAAGCGCATCGTCGAACTCGCGCGGAAAAAAAAGGTGCGGTTCGAGGTGATTATGGGTGAAGAGATCTCGTCACTCGATGGACACATCATTGGGTTGTTCCTCACCGAGCGGATTGTCAAAGGGATGAGCGCGGCAGACACCGTTGAAGCGATTCATGCCCAAGGCGGATTGGCGATCCTTGCGCATCCAGAGCGGCACGTCACACGGAAACACGCAACACATATCCTCAAAACCGTCCCGTTTGATGGGCTTGAGATCGGCTCGCTGTTTGATTATGATCCCCACTACATTGAATTTTGGGATACGATGAACCAAAGCACGTTCCATAAAGCCGCGATTGCCTCCACCGACGCGCATCTTTTGGACTTTTTCAACCGCTGTCATACGCTTTTTCCAGGAAAAACGGCCAAAGAATTTCATGCTGCGATGAAATATCGTCGGACAGAAGCTGTGTATGCCCGGCCATTTACCTACTGGGAGAAGCGGCGGATTGAGGCGAAATTCGTCTGGGGGCATAAAGGTGAACTTGAGTATGTCCCTATCTTTCTTTCTGATGCAGCCCGGTATTTTGTCAAAGATTTCCTCCGATGAAGATTGCGCTTTTTGGCAACAGTGTTTCGGATTTGACACAGAAACTGTCTTTGGCTCATCTCACTATTGTTGACGAGCATCCAGATGTTGTGATCTGTCTTGGAGGAGACGGGACGTTTCTTGCGGCAGAACGGCAATTTCCTGGGGTACCGAAGTTCTGCATGCGAGACGGTCGGCCGTGCAAGGCGTGTGCAGTAACACCGCTGGACGAAACAATCCACAAGCTTGCCTCACACGAATATGGAATCAAAGAGTTCTGGAAAGTGGAGGCAGAAATATCGAGCGGCCAAACGCTCGTCGCAGTCAACGAGGTGCAGCTGCATAACGACGATCCGCGGCACGCGATCCGCTTCCAAACTGTCATTCTGGAGCGAAGCGATAGAATCTTAGGAGATCCTATCGGTCGCCCTACGGACTCCCTCCAGGATGACAACAAAACATCGACCATTGCAGATGGAGCAATCTTCAGCTCTGTTTTTGGTTCCACAGGGTATTTCAAAAGTGTCACAGGAAAATCCATCTCCCATGGCTTCGGGTTTGCGCTCATCAATCCTGCGGTAGAGAAAAAACCAGACATTCTGCGAAGTGGAGATGTCGTGTCCATCAGACTCGAGCGTGGTCCGGCGACGGTGTATGCGGACAACGATCCGATGTCAATTCCTCTTCCAGCAGGATCAACCATGACTTTTCGGCCGTCTGCCCAAAAGATACGGGTGATTGTGTTCTCATGACCTTCAAGGAAGCTGTTGCGACGGTCCAAAGATTCGCCGCCGCTACTTCGTCGGTGGATTCGTTTGACGATCTTCCAAAAAAACTTCCGCGGATGGAGTATTTTCTTTCTCTCCTTGGAAATCCGCACAAGCAGTACAAGACGATCCATGTTGGCGGCACGAGCGGGAAAGGCTCAACCGCGGCCATGATTGCATCTATCCTACAAGCCTCTGGATATCGTGTCGGCCTTCATACACAACCTTACCTTGAGCGGTTCACTGAAAAGATCAGCATCAATGGAGAACCGATTGACGACGCACTATTTGTCGAACTTGTCCAGACTTTGATGCAGACTGTCGAAAAACTCAAAAAGAGCGAATATGGTCTTGGCGCGGGCTTCTATTTCCAACTCTCAACCGCGCTTGCGTTTCAAGCGTTTGCAGACGCAAGTGTTGACTATGGAGTGATCGAGGTTGGGGTGGGTGGCGAGTTTGACTCGACGAATGTGATTGTCCCCGAGGTGTCTGTCCTGACGAATGTCAGTTTGGACCACACGCAGTTTTTAGGCGATACGGTCGAGAAGATCGCGGCAACCAAAGCAGGGATCATCAAACCCGGCATTCCCGTGGTGTCTGCGGCAACGCAAAGGTCGGTCAGGTCGATCCTTCGAAAAAAAGCGGCATCGATGCGCGCACCTTTGTTTTTCTACGGAAAAGATTTTTCAGATCCTCAATGTCCTGTCCGCATGCTGGGTCGGCATCAACGGGTCAATGCGAGCTGTGCGGTCATGGCAGTCAAACTGCTCAAACATCAGATCGATGAAGCAGCCATCAAAAAAGGCCTTGCGTCCGCGTTTCTTCCTGGACGGTTTGAAATCGTTCGAC
>JAUYPR010000079.1 GCA_030695785.1 bacterium | reverse complement strand
CCGTTCTGCTGATGCATGCACTCCTTTATGCGCGTACAACGCGTTTAACAACCCGACCGTATAGGAACTTGACGATCCAAGCCCGGTTCCCTCCGATGGAATGTCGGAAATGGATGTAATTTCGATCTGCCCCTTGATGCGTGTTTTCAAAAGAGCATATCGAATGAGTTCGTGTTTGACGTCTTTCACCGATTGAACAATTTCTGTGATCGAATAACTCGCTCGAATATGTTGATCAAATTTTTTGTTCACCGTGATGTAGATGTACTGATCAATCGCAGTCGAAACAACTGCACCCTCATGATGTTTGTAAAACGATGGCAAATCCGACCCGCCGCCAACAAAACTCATCCGCAAAGGCGTCCTCGAAATAATCATTTCTGCATCCTTTCCTCAACTTTTTGCAGACGTTCGATCGTCCCCACATCTTGAATAAACGCGTCCGACACAAATGCGCGCAATGCATGCGTGAGGACAAGTTTTGGAAATATGTTTTGAAAAATATCCGCGGGCAAATTTTTTGGAATATGATGCAATATTTCTGGATCAAACACAAAAACTCCAACATTCCCATACAACGTCTCTTGCGGCAATGTTTTGTGCGGCTTGAGATACAAAGCACGTATGCGTTCATGCCGATCGATGGTGACAAGGTCAGAATCCTCCGGATGATCGGTCCGGCGCACCACGACCGTCGCAAACGGCCGATAGAGTTTGTGCGCTTCAAACAGTTGCGAGAGATTGATCTCATTTATCACGTCCGAGTACAACACCAAAAAAGGCTCGTCCAGTTCCTCTGCAAAAAGCCGCAGTGCTCCGGCAGTGCCGCGTGGAGTCGACTCGACCTGAAAGTGTGGCGTGACTCCCCACCGCGATCCATCACCAACAAAAGCTTTGATCTTCTCAGGGAGAAAATACAGGTTCATATACACATCCGTGAACCCGTGGGCAGCCAGGTGGGTCAATTGGTAATCAAGCAGCGGACGCCCGGCTATAGGAACAAGCGGCTTTGGCATTCTGTCTGTCAATGGACGAAGCCGTGATCCGACTCCGCCACAGAGTAAGATTGCTTTCATGTTTCTCCGACAATGTGTTTCATCTTTAAAAGAAACTGAGATTTTGAAAATTTTTCCGCTTGCACGCGGCAGGCTTCTGGATCATACGCGGACGGGTCAAACGACGCAAGGGCATCCGTCAATGACTCCATTGTTTGTTCTTGAAAAAATGTGCCAGTCTTCCCTGCGATCACTGTCTCTAACGCGCCGCCCCGACCGAACGCAATGACTGGTTTCCCAGCCATCATTGCCTCAACCGGCACATTCCCAAAATCTTCTTCTCCTCCAAAAATGACCGCGGCGCATCGGTGGTAGAGATCGACTAACACTGTATCATCCACCCGGCCGAGAAATGTGATCGTATCCCCTGCGATCGACTTGAGGTTTTGTCGTTCCGGCCCATCTCCGGCAATGACGAGGTTTTTCTTGAGTCTGTTGCAGGCCTGAATCGCAAGATGGACATTTTTATATGCTACAAGTCTTGAGACGACGAGGAGAAATGGAGACCCGGACAGGATCCTTCGACTTCGCTTCGCTCCGCTCAGGATGACCGATGCGGTCACATCATATCCACAATACGCGACCAACGCATCCAGCCGATAAAACTTCCTGATTCTCCGCCTGACATTCTGTGAGTTTGTCACAAACACATCCACACGTTGGGCCGCCAGATAATCATGCATCCGTAACAACATTGCCAGCGGGCTCAGCAATGCACGAAACCATGTGGAATTTTGCCACGAAACATCCACCGGATATCCCCAAAGAAACCTTGGGGGCGTATGACAATAACAAATATGTTTCGTCTGCGGACGGACCACGATGGATGTTGAGAAAAACGCGTGCGAAGACAAAACCATATCATACGCATCAAAGTTGAAATGCGCAAACGCCAGCGGAAACAACGGCACAAACAGCTTTTCGAGCCAAGGATGAATGCAGAACCTTTGTAAAAATGACGCATGGATCTCAAATGCACGAAAGGAGGGCGGCAATCGGTCAAACCGGACAAAGCTCGTAAAAATGGAAGCCTCTGGCCAGAGTTCTTTCATCGCCTCGACCCACCGTTCCGCCCCTCCGTACTCTTTGAGATGATCCACCACAATCGCAACCTTCACAGGCGCATTATCCCATAGGTGTCTCTCCTATGACTCCTTCCTAGTTACCAGTTCCTTTGTCTTCTGCTATGATCTCTTTATGCGCACCCCTCTTCTTGCCGCAACTGATTGGATATTGCACGCCGGCATCATCGCTCTTTTCTTTATTCCTATGCTCCTCATCCACCCAACCCTCCTTGGGATGACAGACGTATTGAAAAATACCAGCTTCTTGGTTATTGGCGGTATTATGTTCTTCGCATGGGTTGCCCGCATTTTCCTTGGGCGTCGGATGATCTTGGTGCGATCGCCGCTCTTGACAGCATATTTCCTTTTCTTTTTAGTCATCATTATTTCCAGCATCGGCTCAACAGACCGCATCCTTTCCATCCTTCCTTTGGGGCATGAAACCCCGCCTTCACCCATTCTCCTCGTCTCCTTCGGTCTCACCCTCGTCGTCCTTGTCACGACTATCCGGACGAGAACATGGCTCATTCGTTTGTTCGGCGTCGCCATTGTGCTCACCGGACTTCTTGCCATCATCAGTCTCTTGCGCGGTTTTTTTGTGAACGCCCTTGAAACCGCATGGCTTTCCGCAAGCCTTCTGCCGTTGACGATGACGTTTCTTTTGGGGCTGTATCGACGCGCACAACATGTGCGAGCGCTCGTCAAAAAACCTGTTTTGGAGCGCGCGCAAACTGCAACACTGACCTTTCTTTTTGGCCTTTCATTTATCGCGCAGCTTTTCCTTATTCTTGCCATCAATCATCCCGGTATTACACTGCTGACCGGCCTCGGGGTCCTTCTTTTACTTGGCGTCCTTTTTTTCGCGCATCTTCCCACTTCGTTTCCTTATTCAAAAGCCCTCTCGGCCTTTGTTTTGCTTTTCTTGTTTATGCGGCTTGTCGTTCCTTCACCATGGTCGATCAGCCTCCCGACCCAATCCCCGCTTCCAACCGACATTGGCGTCCTGGTGGTACAAAAAACATTTCAAGAAGAACCTATACTGTGGAGGATTCCGTTTGGCCTGGGCCCTGGAACATTTTCTCTCGCGCTCACCCTGAACCAACCCGGCTTTGCTTTGCCCGGAGAAACAAACGGCATCTTCTCACTGCTCACCACCAGCGGTGTTTTGGGGACATTTTTCTATATTGCCTTGTTTCTTTTACCTTTGAGCCTCATTCTTCGGGAGAAAAAGGCACGGCATGACCCTTTGCTCCTGGCGATTTCCGGCTTCCTCCTCATCGCGGCCCTCGGGAATTTTTTCTTCTTGCCCTCGACATCGCTCTTTTTCCTTTTCTTATCCCTGACTGCCCTCGCAGTCTCATTTCTTAAAACAACACATCCCCGAAAAGAGATTGTTTTGACGTTCCCCCAACACCAGACGGCATCGGGTGGTCGGCGCACCATTATCCCAAATCCGGCATTGGAACTGCTTCCGATCACCATTCTCCTCTTGTTTGGCATGCTGACCTTGCTTCTTTTTTGGATTTCAAACCGGCTGGTTACCGCACATCTTTCATATATCCACGCACAAACGAATATCACGAATGCACCCGTCGATGCATACGCCGACGCACTCGCGGCGGTGAAGACCAATCCGTACGTTCCTGCATACCGACGGCTCCTTGGTTCTCTTTCACTGCTGTTGGCGGACGCGACACTGCGGGAAAACCCGTCCAATATCGACCAGGGGCAAAAATTGGCCCAGCAAGCAATCCAGGAAGGACGCGCGGCCGTGAGTTTAGGGCCGAAAGATAGCCGCAACTGGCTCTTTTACGGAGATGTCTATGTAAACGTCTCCGCAAGTAATAATCCTCAAGGTTTAACGTTTGCCAAAGACGGCTATCGGCAAGCGGCCAGGCTTGCACCGAATGACCCTATTCCATTTTTACGCCTCGTGGATGTATTCCTCCTTGAAAAAGATCCTGACACTGCAACAACCATACTCCGGCTCATTTGGGATGACCCACGCCTCAATCCAGAAGACCGTGAGCGCATTGCGCAGGATTTAAAACGGCTTCGTGAAGAACCGCAAGTGGCCGGATCGAGGTCAGACGGCGCGGTTACTGGACAACAGTAAACGATGCGCTTTCAACTTCTGTGAGAATATCCATGCTCTCGCCTGCTTGCGTCACATTGGTGTCATCAGTTGCACCTTTTGTAAATTCCGCCGTGAGCTTGCCGCTTTTCTCAACTATCCCTTGAATAATCACCACCGGTTGGTCAGAAGCAACGGCCTTGGCTTGACTTTCTGTTGCAATCAGGCCGCCGATAGAAATCGTCCCGGTTGCCGGATCCACGAAATCTTTCGTTTGGTTAAATCCGCCTAAAAACCGCGGAAATACTTCACTCGTTATAACCCCTGATTGTTCGATAGTGATTGCCGAGGGATCGTACGAAAATTCAAAATCAACACCAATCACCGGAATCCCTCGTGAATCAACAAAGACGGCGAACGAAGCCACGTCTCCCTCGCTGTACTCCTGTTTATCCGGAACGACTCGTATGCTCGCCCCTGCGGACTCAACCGTTTTTCCCTCCTCTGTCTTTCTTTCCTTGCCTGATCTTTCGCGAAAGATGATCAATGCCCCGCCAAGTCCAACGAGAAAAATGACGAGAAGGAGAAGTATGAAAACGGGCATAAACCCGCGGGCCGAAGGTCCTGAGGAACGAAGGGCCGAAGGTCCTGAGCGGACTTGTGGTGAGCGGAGTCGAAGGGCAGGATGCATGGTGATATTGTAGCAGGTATAATAAAATCAAGCGGGCCGGTGGCGCAACGGTAGCGTACCTCCATGGCATGGAGGGGGTTGAGAGTTCGAATCTCTTCCGGTCCACTAGTTAACAATTGTTAAAATATAGTTAAAAGAAGGTAACAGAAAGTTAATAGTTTTTGCTGGAAGATATGAAATGACTAAAACTGGTGGATACAAATTTTATGACAAGGTTGCAACTAAATTCGGCGATTATGGTAGTACTGGAGAGAATCATACCACAAAATATCCAGCAGAAAATCCCGAGGAGGTTTTTAAAAATCTCTTAGTACAATATTCAAGGAAAGATAATAAAGCACTTGATTTGGGTTGTGCTGATGGTCGTTTCACCATTGCAATCGCCTCTAATTTTAAAAAAGTCACCGCCATTGATTTATCAGAAAGGATGTTGGCAGCAGCAAAGTCACTTCAAAAGAAAGAAAGGGTTAAAAATATTAATTTTGAAAAAACAAATGCTTCTAAAACTCCTTACCCAAACAATAGTTTTGATGTAATTTATAGTCGTCGTGGACCGACTCCGTTTGATGAAATATACAGACTCCTTAAAAAAGGTGGTCATTTCATAAATATTGGGATTGGTGAAAAAGACACGCAAGAACTGGAAGAAACATTTGGCAGGGGACAAAATTTTGGCGGATTTGACAGTTCAAGGTCAAAAAGAGATAAGCAAGTAGCCAAAAAGACAGGCTTAAAAGTAATTTCTTGCAAAGACTTTTATTACACAGAGTATTATCCTGATCATCAAAATCTAGATTTATTCTTACAAGGAGTTCCAATATTTACAGACTATGATTCTGAAAAAGATAGGGCTTTACTAGAAAAATATATCTCAACCCACCAAACGAAACAGGGTATAGCTTTACCAAGACATAGGATTGTCATAGTTGCTCAGAAGTAATTTGTCTGAACAGGCCTTACTATCAGGGAATCCTTGTATAGTGATTCATCTTGACCCACTTCGCCAGCGAGGCGAGCTACAAGGATCGATTTTGGGGTTGCATTTTATTATTCATTGTGATAGTATAATGTTGTATTTCCGAAAAGAGATACTTTGATTTGCTAATTCCCCCTGGCTCAACTCGACCCGGGGGTTTTTTCTTGCTTAAAACTCCCCAATAGCCTAAGATAAAATGGTGAGGAAGAAAATCTTAGTTCAATATTTCTTTCGATACTGATCTATTACCAGCCCTACAAACCGCTAAAGACGAGAAGAAAGAAATTATCTATGTTGGGTTTGAGAATTTTCTTAGCCGGGCTCTTCAGAAAAATTGTTCCTCTTACATAATCTTAAAGAAAGATCAGATTCTAAAATTAGCAAAAAGTAAAAAGTGATATTGTAATTTTCTATGCATTTTTTAGACAAAAGAGACATGCAAATTCTGCGTTTAGACCGTTAGTAATTTGAAAAACTCTTCCAGTCTGTGTAATATATCATTAGGGTTACCCAAGGGCCGTTCGCACAGTGGTAATGCACCGCATTCGCATTGCGGAGACGGGGGTTCGATTCCCCCACGGTCCACCATAGAAGAAAGTTAGCTCAATTCAAGATCCTTTAAAATACTCTATCCAAGGAAAAAGTTCTCCTCTTTAATTTGTATTGCAAAATTTGACTAGATCTGGCACTATCTTTTTTGTTGGCTAAATCGAAGTTACTCTAGTGTCAAAAGATTGTTGTTTTCTTCAAAGATAATCTTAAATTGGTTAAAAACAGCCTCTCTGCCTAGTAAATTAAAAGAAACCAGATATTCCCGGGAGAATACAATTGGACAGCTGAATTTCTTTCCTGCAATTTCTACATCTAACTTGTGAATATTACCTTTAATTCTGCCACCGACTCCGCCCAAAAAAGTTTCTTTGCCGCTTTCAATTGTTACGCCAAGTTGTTCTGCCACATCTTCTCTAAAAATAGAAACAGTTGCGCCGGAATCCACTAGGGCGAAGATCCTTGCTGCACGGTTGTTTTTGGATACAAGAAGATCAATTACAGGGAAAGAGTCACCGACCGAGTTTCTTTGATAGGGAAAGATTTTCATTCAGGGACAATCAATACATAAGGACCTTCGTCTTTGCGCGGTACTTTGAAGGCTGCGGCGGCAATTTTATGTTTGTCGTTGGTTTTTCCGGTGACAAAAGGAGAAATTTCCTGCAAAGTTGTACCCGCGGCAATAATCCGATTGCTCTTTGTATCAATCGCCACCCACTTGCCAGCAAATTGACCCATATTTTTGGTGGAAGTATTTACTTTTTTCATAACAGGCTCATCCTAACAAAAATCCCAATATAAAGTCAAGTTTTTATTGGACATTTCTATATTGCTTCAATAGGACATGAGCATATTGCTGCTTTATAAACGTCTACCCAAGGGCCGTTCGCACAGTGGAAATGCACCGCAGTCGCATTGCGGAGACGGGGGTTCGATTCCCCCACGGTCCACCA
>JAUYPR010000077.1 GCA_030695785.1 bacterium | reverse complement strand
GTCGACGCAGCACCACTCTTTTTGAGAAATTTGCGTGGAGTAACAGATCCAGAAAAGAAGCGGAAGATCATCGGGGAAACCTTTATCCGTGTCTTTGAAAAAGAAGCGCGCAACCTCAAACCAAAGCCGCAGTTTCTGGTGCAGGGGACGATTTATTCTGACGTGATTGAATCGCAGGCAGCAAGCGCATCGTCGTCCAAAATTAAAACGCACCACAATGTCGCTGGCTTGCCGGAAAAATTCGACTTTACCTTAGTTGAGCCCTTGCGGTTTTTGTTCAAAGACGAAGTGCGCGAAGTTGGCACCCGTTTGGGATTGCCGGACGAGATTGTCTGGCGTCAACCCTTTCCTGGTCCTGGTCTTGCCGTCAGAATTCTTGGAGCAGTCACAAAAGAGAAAATTGCGATCACAAAGGAGGCAGACGCGATTGTGCGGGAAGAAATTGATCGTGTGGGGTTGACGAAGAAGCTGTTTATGGCGTTTGCGGTGTTTCCAAATGTGCTTTCAACTGGGGTGAAAGGTGACGCGCGGTCGTACGAACACGTCATCGTGGTGCGTGCGATTGAGTCAACCGATGTGATGACCGCGCATTGGGCACGACTTCCGCACGAACTTCTTGACCGCATCAGCACGCGGGTGGTCAACGAAGTGCCTGGTGTGAATCGTGTCGTGTATGATATTACTAATAAACCTCCAGCAACCATGGAGTGGGAATGACGACACGCCTCATCATCATTGGCTCAGGACCTGCAGGGTTGACTGCGGCCATTTATGCGGCGCGGGCAAACCTTGCGCCGCTTGTCATTGCCGGGAAAACCCCTGGCGGGCAATTGATGTTGACCTCGGAAGTTGAAAACTATCCGGGGTTCCCCAACGGGATTTTGGGGCCGGAACTCATGCAGGAATGGAGAAAACAGGCCGAGCGGTTTGGCGCGACGTTTGTGAATGACGATGTGACTGCGGTCGACTTCTCGAAAAAACCATGCACGGTTGTGGTTGGACCGCAAACGGAACAGGCAGATGCAGTCATTCTTGCCACTGGCGCGTCGTCAAAATTCCTGGGTCTTCCCAATGAAAAACGCTTGCTTGGCAAAGGCGTGTCCACGTGCGCGGTATGTGACGCGTTTTTCTTCAAAGGAAAAAAGGTGGCGGTCGTGGGGGGTGGAGATACGGCCATGGAAGAGGCGTTGTTCCTCACGAAATTCGCACCATCTGTCACGGTCATTCACCGGAAAGATACGCTGCGGGCAAGTCAGATTATGGCAGACCGGGCGCAGAAAAACCCCAAAATTTCTTTTCTCTGGAAGCATACGGTGGAGGATATTCTCGGGACAGATCGGGTGAGTGGTGTTCGCGTCAAACATATCGAAACCGGCCAAACGCAGGACCTTGCGGTTGACGGGATATTTATTGCGATCGGCTACACGCCGAACACCAGTTTTCTTCAAGGGCAGATTGAGCTTGATAAGAAAGGCTATGTTCAGACAACTGACCATGTGCATACAAGCATTGACGGAGTATTCGTTGCGGGGGACATCGAAGATTATCGGTATCGCCAAGCGGTCACTGCGGCCGGTGATGGTTGCCGCGCCGCCTTGGAAGCGGAGTGGTTTTTAGAAAAATGACTCTTTCTTTCTTCGGTGTTGAAGCATGGCAGGAAGAGCCTTTACGGGCGGCGTTTCCTGAAACGACACTGCGCTTTTTTGCCGAGGATTTCTCCGCCCAATTCCTGGATGTCGTCCACGATGCCGAGATTCTCTCCGGGACCATTTATTCGGCAGTCACGCGCGAGTTCATAGACCGACTCCCAAAATTGCGGTGCATCACGACCCGCTCTACAGGGTATGACCATATTGATTTTGTGGCGGCGAAGGAAAAAGGCATCATTGTCTGTAATGTTCCGACCTACGGTGAACACACCGTGGCAGAGCACACCTTTGCACTTATTTTGGCCCTATCTCGCCGGATTCCTGAGTCGGTGGAGCGAACAAAGAAGGGCGATTTTTCTTTGGTTGGTTTGCGCGGGGTTGATCTTGTGGGGAAAACACTCGGGGTGATTGGCATTGGGCATATTGGTCAACACGTTATTCGCATGGCCCGCGGATTTGGGATGAAGGTATTGGGTTTCTCGAGAAACCAGGATGAAAAACTCGCCTCGTCGCTTGGATTCACCTTTGTGGATTTTCCAACCGTTTTGCGTGAGTCCGATATTCTCACGCTCCATATTCCCGGAGGAAAAGAGACACATCATATGATGGATGCCAACGCGTTCTCACGCATGAAAAAAGGCGCAATCTTGATCAACACGGCCCGAGGTGAAGTGGTGGATACGGAAGCGCTTGTTCGCGCGTTGGAGAGTAGTCAACTTGCCGGCGCAGGACTGGATGTTTTAGAGGAGGAGTGTTACATCAAAGAAGAGGCGCAGTTGTTATCTCCGCAGTTTCCGAAAGAGTGCGATTTGAAAACCATCTTGCATAATCATATGCTTGTCCGCCGCCCCAATGTCATCATTACCCCGCATAATGCGTTTAACAGCGAAGAAGCAGTGCGTCGGATTTTACAAACGACCATTGAAAATATTCAAGCATTTATCGCGGGGCATCCGCAAAACGTTGTACAATGACTCTTTCTTTCTTCGGCGCTGCGGGTGGGGTGACCGGGTCATGCGTACTTTTGGAAACACCGCGCGAAAAAATTATGATCGACTGCGGATTTTTCCAGGGTGATAAACAGCTTGAGGAAAAGAATGATGATCCGTTTCCCTTCAACCCGCCGGAACTTTCTGCCGTCATCCTGACCCACGCGCATTTGGACCACTGCGGCCGCATCCCGCGATTATGTGCGGAGAAACTCAGGTGCCCGATTTATACGACCGCGCCGACTTTAGATTTGGCAGAGTTTATCCTGCTTGACGCGGCGGAAATTAGCGTCCACCGATCAAAACGCTCCGGACGGCCAAGTTTATACACGCCGGCCGACGTGCACGGCTCGATGCGGCACTTTACCCCGATTGCATACCATGAAGAGGTGCGAGTTGGGCCGGATGTCTCGTTTCACCTCATTGATGCAGGGCATATCCTCGGTTCGGCATCCATCGTGGTCCGCGCTGAAGGGAAAACCATTGTGTTTTCCGGCGATTTGGGGAATACGCCGGCGCCTATCATTCGTCCAACCGAGTACCCGGACCATGCGGATATCGCCATCATCGAAACGACCTACGGCGACCGGCTGCATCACGGACGGGAAGACCGGCGGGAAACCTTGAAAGCGGCGTTCCAGAAAACGATCAACGAGAAAGGCGTACTCCTCATTCCTGCCTTTGCCATGGAACGGACGCAAGAGCTGCTGCATGAAATTGATCACTTTATTGAGCATCAAGAAATTCCTGCAATTCCGGTATTTCTCGATAGCCCCTTGGCGATTGAACTGACCCATGTCTTTGAAAAACATGTCGCGTTTTACGGGGAAAAGGAACGCCAGCATTTTTCCTACGACAATTTCTACAAGTTTCCAAGCTTTGAAATGACCGCGACACAAGAAGATGGCCGGATGATTGAACAAACCCCGCCGCCGAAGGTCATTATTGCTGGCTCCGGCATGCTGCAGGGCGGCAGAATTTTAGGGCATGCAGCTCGGTATTTGCCTTCGTCAACAACGACGCTGCTCATTGTCGGCTACCAAGCAGAAGGAACGCTCGGGCGGCGGCTTCTCGATGGAGAGAAACGCGTGCGCATCAACGGCCGAGAGATTGATATCCGGGCGCACATTGAAGAGATTGACGCCTATTCCGCCCACGCCGACCAGAAGCAGCTTTTGACCTGGCTGCAGCATATTCACCCTACTCCACTAAAGATTTTCCTCACCCACGGCGAACCAACCCCAAGCCGTGTGTTTGCGGAAAAAGTGAAATTGTCGTTTGGGATCGATGCAACGATTCCAAGAGAAGGTTTGTCTTACATACTCGCCTCGTAGAAAACCCCTCGCGTCGCGCAGAACTTTACCAAATATTACCAAATATTACCGAACACTAGTCGGGTCAGCAGTATGAAATAATAGAGGCAATGGCCATTCACCCTTACGGAGTCCTGGTTGTGGTTGGACTCATTGTCGGATATCTCTTCGTCCGTTTCCGCTCTAAACGATACCACCTCACTGTTTCTGATATCGATAGTGTTCTGGTGTGGATTGTCATTGGCGGATTTCTTGGTGCGCGGCTGTATCACGTTTTGGATTATTGGCCGTACTACAGTCTTCATCCAGAAAAAATCATTGCCATATGGGAAGGGGGGATCGGCATTTTCGGCGGCATTATTGGTGGGTCAATTGCGTTATTCTTTTGGGCACGGCACCACCAACGGTCGTTCCTCGGCCTCTTGACACTCATGGCTCCTGCATTTTTCTTTGGACAAGCCATTGGCCGCATTGGAAACTTTATCAACCAAGAAGGCTTTGGTCCTCCGGCCGATTTTCCGTGGGGCGTGTGGTTTTACGAATCGTTTTGGCTGCTCATCGGTGGTTCGTTTTTGCTTTTCCTGGAGAAACGCGGTATACTAAAGGGGAAATATCTCGGACTTGCCCTTTGTTGGTACGGCACCGGTCGGTTTTTTCTTGAATTCCTGCGCGTTGATACAGCGGTTGTTGAAGGTATCAAGGTGGGACAGATACTGAGTCTTTTATTCATCATTGTCGGCACTTTTCTTATCCGAGAAAATGTCAAAAAATGATTTATATCGCTTCTGATCATGGTGGATTTTCGCAAAAAAACATGATTGTTTCGTGGTTAACCAAACATGGTCTTCAGGTCACAGACCTCGGGCCAACCGTTCTTGATCCAGCCGATGACTATCCCCAGTTTGCCAAGTTGGTCGCAGACGCACTGCAAAAAAGTTCACCCGAAGATAAAGGCATTCTTTTTTGTCGAAGTGGGGTTGGGATGACCATTGCAGCAAATAAATTCCCAAAGATCCGCGCCGTCAATGCGTTGACTGGCGCACTTGCACGCCAGAGCAGGGAGCATACGGATGCCAATGTGTTGGTGTTGCCGGCAGATGTTTTATCGGAAATGGAGATGAAAAGCATCGTCGATATTTTTCTCCAGACGCCGTTTTCCAAAGAGGAGCGGCATGTTCGCCGGCTGGGGCAAATCGTGTCATTTGAGGCGAAAAAAAGATGAGCAGCACAGTCACAATTCTTCCTGCGATCCTCGCCCCCACAAAAGCTGCATTTCAAAAGGAAGTGAAGCGAATAGAAGGGGTATTCCCGTGGATCCATATTGACATCGCAGATTCTACCCTCATAAAAGGGAAAACATTATCGCTGGTTGACGCGCTTGCCGTGGATGTTTCCGCCAAGCGTGAAGTACATCTTATGGTCAAAGACCCAGAGCAATATCTCACTGACCTCATTGACGCGAAAGTTGAGCGGGTGATTGTGCACGTTGAATCTGACGGCAACAAAGACGCGATGATTCGGGCCATCAAGTCCGCAAACCTTGAGGTCTATTTCGGCGTACTGGCAGATTCTATTGTGTATCCGGTCCGGCCGTACCTGAAAGACGTGGATGGCGTGGTGGTATTGGCCGTCAATGCAGGCAAACAAGGCTCTCCGTTTCTCCCGGTAAGTTTGGACAAGGTGCGTTTGGTGCACACTTGGTATCCGGATATGCCGATTGAGGTGGATGGTGGCATGCAGCCAAAGACTGCGCAAGAAGCAGTCAAGATGGGCGCGTCGCGCATTGCCGTGGGCTCATTCCTCAAGAAAGCAAAGAAAATAATCACAGGCGTGAACCAACTCCAGGAAGCGTTTGACCGCGGCATGGCCGCGCGTGATCATACCCAAGAGTAAAATATGGATGCTGCCAAACCGTTCAAATTCCGCCGCGTCGCCTTTCTTGGGTATTCCACCGCCGTTCCACAAGAGAAACTCTATAAAGATGCGGAGGAAACCGCCAAACTTGTGGCAGAAGCTGGGTATGTTGTGGTTAATGGAGGTGGGTATGGGATCATGGAAGCATCGAGCAGGGGCGCAAAGTCGGTTGGCGGGCATGTGATTGGCGTGACGTTTGAACCAAAAGGCGCAACTGTGTTTGAAGGCCGCAACCCGAATAACCCCATGGACCAGGAAATCTCGGTGCCGAATTACGTGAAGCGCACGCTTAAGCTTTTAGAGTTAGGGGACATTTACGTCATATACAATGGCGGCACTGGGACGATCTCCGAGTTCGGCATGGCGTGGGGACTCGCTCGGCTCTATTTCGGCCACCACAAGCCGTTGGTCTTGTTCGGCGCATTTTGGGAGGAGATTATTCTGACGTTTAAAAAACACATGCTCATGCGACCAGAAGAGTTTTTGGTCTACCGCATCGTGGATACCCCGAAACAGGCAATGGATGCGATCCAAACGTTTGAAGGGGAAGTCGCAAAGAATGACCACGTGCATTATGAGGTGACGCCTGATGAAAAAGCATTCACCATCTGAACTCAAAACGATTGCGCGGCAATGTCGCATTGACATCGTTCAAATGCTGGCGGCGGCTGGGTCTGGGCACACTGGCGGATCGTTGTCGTCCATCGACCTTTTGGTCGTTCTCTATTTCAACATCCTCAACCACGATCCAAATCATCCATCCTGGCCAGAGCGGGATTATTTTATTCTCTCCGCCGGGCATCTGTGTCCTGCGTTGTATGCGGTGATGGCGCACGCCGGATACTTTCCAAAAGAGACATTAATGACGCTGCGGCAGCTTGGCAGCCCCTTGCAAGGTCATCCGTCGCACATTCACCTTCCGGGGATTGAAACGTCCACCGGATCGTTAGGCCAAGGAATCAATGTGGGAGTGGGTGTTGCACTTGGACTCAAGATGGAGAAAAAACCGAATCGCACCTTTGTGCTCATGGGCGATGGGGAACAAGAGGAAGGATCGGTGTGGGAGGCGGCCATGGCGGCGTCTCACTACAAGCTGGGGAATCTCGTTGGCATTGTTGACCTGAACGGACAACAGCAGAATGGACCAACGAAAGAAATTATGGATTCGTCTCCACTCTCAGCAAAGTATCAGGCGTTCGGCTGGGATGTGATCGAGTGCAATGGAAACGATATCCAAGAGGTTTTGGATGTGTTTGCCGCAGTGCGGTTTGGCAATCGTCCGACCGTCATTCTTGCGAAAACGACTATGGGGAAAGGGGTGCCAGCGTGGGAGAATGATTACTCCTGGCACGGGAAAGCGCCGAAAAAAGAAGAGGTAGAGGAATCGTTGAGGTCAATAAAAGGATGACAGAGAGGAAAGGATTTCTTTGAT
>JAUYPR010000062.1 GCA_030695785.1 bacterium | reverse complement strand
TGGTGTCGGGCCGACACCAGAACAAGCGGCTGAAGGTGCCGCGCCAAGCAGGAAGAATCAGATTGTTTTGATTGTGGTATTAAGCACCGTCGCCTTGGCCTTAGGTGCCTTTGCCGGCTTCATTTTAAACCGCCTCGGGGTGAGTTTGTTCGGATGAGGAATCCTGATTCGCCTGTCTCTCTTGTTCAATTTTCCGAAGCGCAATGGTTAATCTCAAGAGTGTCAGCTCATTCCCTATTCGACTTTCTCCTGCCCAGACCATGCCTCTTGAGACGCCCATCTCTTCTGCAAGCCGACCGCGGCTGAGTCCCAATTGCGTGCGTACAGTCTTCACCTGATCTGGCGTCAACATTGGCAGCGCAAGGGGATTTTTTTTAAGCTCCTCGATATCCGCTTTGCTTCTACTCCAAAAATCCCCAAAGGTTCTTGTGCGTAGGGGCGTTACTGCAACTTCTGTGACCGATGTTTCAGTTAAAGGAGTGCCGATGACTGTTGGCGTAAGCGTTGTCATGGGAGGTTCTTTCTTCTGCGCGGGTTCACGCCGGTCGGTTGTGTCGCGGGGTTGCATGAGCAACGGAAGACCATTTGCGGCGAGGATCGTAGTCGGTGGTGTTGTCGGAGGCTCTGGTTCTGGAGGGGGAGGGTTATGAGGTTTTGGTGGCGCGCCATCCATCGCAATTTGGAGGAGAAAACGCGCAAGGTCTTCGATGTCAATGCCGCCACCTCCTACCTCTCTAATTTCCTCGAGGAGAGGACGGATCGGTTGAAAGTCAGACGTTCGATATCGGTCGCCTGATTTCCATTGCCTTTGAGTCTTCGCGGCCATGGCGGCAATTTCCTGGTGAGGATGGCCTTGAAGAACACCAAGTCCATCCGCAATAGCTGAGACAAGCACTTCATCCATCGTGACCCTCCGTTGCATTTTCTGACGGAGTGCCAGCCACGAGAGATCCTGAACAGAAAGACGGATGATCTTGCGGAGGGCAGGCGCTCGTTCTGGTTGCGCCATTTCTGTCATTCTACCACAGGAGGCAAGGGTGTTGGAGATGGGGAAAGAAGTTGGTCAAAAAGTTGCGTCATGATGGTTGCCTCGGGGTAGTCGGGCTTGAGTTCGTGTGCTTGTGCAGCAAGGGTTCGCGCCGCGCCAATGGCATTTTTCTGCATATACAATTCTGCAAGCGCAAGTTTTATTTTGAGGTCATTCGGGCTAAGTTTTTCCGCACGGCGACCCGAAGCAATCGCGTCCTCGAGATATTCCGGATTGTTTCTAGACAGCTGTTCAAACATTTGCATCCCGGTTTTCCACGTCCGACTATCATTTGGTCTGGTAGATATCACGCGGCGCCAAGCATCCAAACTTCGCTTCTCCCACGCCATGGCTAATTCGAGATCCCGAATTGATGCTGCGGCAAGGGCAGTAGCATAAGTGTATTCGTCCAGATACACCGGCTCATTTGGCTGGAGTGCGGCCGCCCGTTCATAGCTTGTCAGCGTTTGCTGAAGATTGCCGCTGATTGCGGCTTTTTTCCCTTCAGCAAACAGCGAGTCAGCATACAGGAAAAGAAAGACTTTTCCTGTAAGCGCGAGTCCGATCATCACTATTGCGACGATAGCGGCTCGGTGACGCCAGTTGAAGACCGGCTGGGTTGTTGGAGCCATGTCGAAAGAATGATTGGTGGAGAGATAGAAAAAGACTGGGAGGTGGAAAAAAATCAATGCTTGAACCGTAATGGAAAAGCCAAAAAAAGCTTGGATTAAGCTACCCCCTAAACTTGAGAGAATGGTAATGCCGAAGGTCCCGAGCGGAGTCGAGGGGCCGAAGGTTCTGAGTCCAGTAGAAGGACCGAAGAGTCGGTTGAGTGAAGTATCGGATAGATGCTTCAGGATGGTAAAGAAAATCCATCCAACAAAAAATCCATATGCAGCAAGACCAATGAGTCCCATGGTCGATGCAATGTTCAAAACTTCATTGTGCGCTTTGTTGTATAAAAAATCCCACTCTGGCGTCGTCAAATGACTGAGCGGACGAACAGCATCAAACGCAAGTGCGAAAGTTTCAGGCCCAGTACCAAATATAGGATGAGTACGAAAAATATCCAATGCGGCCGACCAAACGCTTAATCGAATAATAATTGTATCCATTCGCTGCAGGAGAATATCTCGAAAGATGAATAGGGTTGGAAGAATCGGTGTCAATACAAGGACGGTGATTTTCCATCGAAGCAATAGCCCAAAAATAACGACCGCAACCAATCCGGCCGCAAATCCTCCGCGGGATTGGGTGAAGAAAATCGTGAGGAGAAAAAGCAGTAAAACGACGATTGAGGCAAAACGTTTCCATCCCCGGAGGACGACGATTCCCCAAAGGGTAAATGGCAACACCATCACCAGATATCCAGCGAGCCAATTCGCTTGTCCTATGGTCGCAAAAATGCGGTCGGCCGGGTTGAAATTGGCCGCCCAACACGTCTCACCGCCACGTTGGAGGATTTCGAATATTCTCCTTGTAAGGATGGCACAACTCGGATCAAGCCCGAATTTACTCCCAACCCCCCAGAGGGAGACGAAGGCTGTTGATGCAACAATACCGATGATGAGCCGCCGCAGGTGAGTTTGATTAAAAAACGTCGCGGTGGCGCCTGCAAGGACAACGTACGTCACAATCGAGAAAAATCCTCCATGGAAGCGCGAATAGTATCCATATAAACTCATGTGTGGATCCAATGAGGCCAGGGTCGTTATTCCCGTTGCCAAAATAATGCCAAGAAACGGAAATGCGATCTTCATGGGTGGAAAGAGAAGCCGTCCGTGGTGGATCATTCGAATAATCCAGGTACTGCCAACAATCGTTCCGCAGAGATACAAGAACGCCATTTTTGGCAGTTCGAAAAGCTCGCTTTGATGTGCTGAGAAAAGAAACGGGGTGAAGGTGAACGCCGCAAAAATTGTCCAGCGGATGGTTCGGAGACTCAATCTATCAAGATCGAAAGACATCATCCTAAAATTATGGCCGAAGGACATAACGCAATTATACACACCATATATAATGGCCTTGGCATGTTTGGATTTTTCTGGGACTTGGTGTCGCACGACATGGGGATTGATTTGGGAACATCAAATACGTTGGTGTTCGTGCGTGGGAAAGGCATTGCTATCCGCGCTCCTTCGGTGGTTGCGGTTTTGCGGGCCTCGAAAAAACCGATCGCGATTGGTGAAGAAGCCAAACGCATGGTTGGGAAAACCCCCAAAGCAATCCTTGCCATTCGGCCATTGCGCGATGGCGTGATTTCCGACTTTGACGCAACAGAGGCGATGCTCCGCCATTACATTCAAAAAATCCACTCGGCTCCGAGCATGATTCCAAAAATTCCCCGGCCGCGCGTCGTCATTGGGATTCCGTCCGGCGTGACAGAAGTGGAACGTCGGGCTGTGCATGATGCGGCTATTGCTGCCGGCGCGCGACGCGCGTTTCTCATTGAAGAACCTATGGCCGCGGCGATTGGTGCCGGGCTTCCCATCCACGACCCGTCCGGCATACTGGTGGTTGACATTGGAGGCGGAACCACGGAGATCGCGGTCCTTTCTTTGGGCGGGATTGTGTTGAATCGTTCGATCCGCGTTGCCGGCGATGAGATAGATATTGAAATTGAAAATTATGTCCGCGCGCGGTACGGGCTGCTGATTGGCCAACCAACGGCGGAGGAGGTAAAAATTGCCATCGGCTCGGCGGTTCCGCTTGAAAAAGAGCGCGAATACGTGATCCGTGGGCGCGATTTAACGTCGGGGTTGCCGCGGTCAATGAAAGTTGGAAGTACAGAAATTCGTGAGGCAATGTCTGGGCCCATCCGCCAAATTGTCCGTACCGTTGTCGAGACGATTGAGGAAACACCGCCTGAACTTGTTTCAGACATTTTGGAGCGCGGTATTACCATTGCGGGCGGCGGGGCGCTGGTTTCTGGAATTGATAAGCTCATTATGGAAGAAACAAAAATGCCGGTGTGGGTGGCAGACGACCCTTTAACGGCGGTCGTACGCGGATGCGGGAAGGTGATTGAAGATGAGAAGCTTTTGAGACGCGTGATGGTGACGGAAGGGCTACAGTAGATGAATTTTCCCAAGTTACCAAGTTACAAGTTACTGTTCCCAACAGTGGTATAATACTTGAAATAATATGAGCAAGCAAGAGATAATAATCTCGGATGTATTCCAGAGCCCGACGCATGGACGCGTGGATTTTGATGATGTGATGACGCTTCTTTTGCGGTACATTTCTAAAGAACCGAACAAGCAGTATCGTATTGTGGTTGGGACCGATTCTACGTTGGGACGCGATGGGGCTGAGTTTGTGAGCGCGATTGTTATTCATCGCGTTGGATCAGGCGGCGTGTATTTTTGGAACGGTGACGCTGTGCCAAAGCGCTTTGTGCTCCGCGACCGGATGTACCAAGAAGCGTTCCGGTCGCTCTTGGTTGCGCAAAAGTTAGTGCTGGAGCTTAAGAACCGTCACTTTCTTGAGTATGAAATGGAGATTCATGTCGATATTGGGCAAAACGGCGACACGCGGGACATGATCCAAGAAGTGGTGGGCATGATCCGCGGTTCCGGCTTTACCGTGCGCACAAAGCCCGATGCCTACGCCGCCTCTAAAGTCGCCGACCGGCACACGTAAAAAACTCGATGGAAAAAACTCTGAGCCTTCGTAGCATTGCGCTTGGCATGATGGCTGCGTGTCTTCTTTTGGTCTTGGATTCATTCGCGCTTTTGGAACCATTCAAAGATGCCGCCCGGATGGCCACGCCATTCCAAATGGGTCTCGTGTCCATGGGCAGTTCCTTTGCCCGAATTCCTCAAACGTTCCAGGGACTATGGATGTCGGCACGTGACGTTGAGACTCTGCGCCGCCGCGTCATTGATCTCGAGAGTGAAAATGCGAGCCTTCGAAATATAGAAGAAGAATATGATGGTGTGTATCGTCAACTCTCCGGTCGGCTCAGAGAAAAAAACAGACTGCTCCCGAGCCATGTGATTCGCCGCGGGCAAAACATTCGCCTGGATGTCGGGAGCCGCGACGGAGTCACCGTTGGCGCGCCGGTGGTTTTGGACGAGATTTTGGTTGGAATTGTCGTCGGTGTTAGTTCCCGAACATCTGACGTCATGCTGGTGACTGACCCCAAGAGCACTATTGAAGTTGTTGTCGGACAAAAGACTGGTTTGGTGGTGGGAACGTTTGGATTGATGGAACTGACGCGCGTTTTGCAAGGCGTCCCTCTTGCGGAAGGGATGATGCTGACGACAAAGGGTGACGAATTTCTTCCTCCGGGGCTGTCGGTCGGGAAAGTCACGCACATCGAAAAACAAGAAGCTGAGGTGTTTCAGCGGGCTTCGGTCGTCCCGCTTTTTGAAGCGGAACGCTTGAAAACAACATTTGTGGTCATGCAAAAATGATCATGGTTATTGTCAGTATCGGACTTTTGTTTGGCGCGCTTATCCAGAGTGTGTATCCAGCCATTCCTTTGGTCTTTGTCGGGGTTGGACTTCTATCGATTGCAAGGAGGACGGCATTCTTGCCAACGATCGCGTTTTTCCTTGGAATGTTTCTTGATCTTGTTGGTGGGTATCCGGCTGGAAGTCATAGTTTGGCGTTGTTGGTTTTGGTTGGAATCACGACATTTCTCCACGTCCGGATTCCGCATCTGCGCACCCAACTTCTTTTGGACGGATTTTTTATCATCGGTTTACCATGGATCGTTCAAGTCATTTTGCGTCAAAGCTTCTTTCCTCCGCACAGCCTCGCGAGTATCAGCTTCCTCGCGTTGTTTCTTTTGAGCGCGTTTCTTCTGCAGCGGCTCTCTTTCACGGAGCGACGCGTATGAAAGAAACAGATCTGCCGTTTTATCGGCTGGTTTTCTTTGCCGCCATTGTTGTTGCGACGGGCGCGTTTCTCCTCGGCCGTGCGGCCACGCTCCAGCTTTTTTTGGGGAACCGGTATTCCGTCCAGGCCGAGGAAAACCGCCTCGTGATCCGCCGTTTCCACCCACCGCGTGGTATCATCACAGATCGAAATGGAGTCGTGTTGGTCCGCAACGCCCCTGCGTTTCGTTTGGTTGAGGAGGGAAAAGAGCCTCGGTTGGTTTCAAATGAGGAGGCTTTGGCATATGAGTTGCGTCCGGAAACATTAGAGGGAGTTGTCGAAATTGACGCGCGGCGCGAGTACCCAGAGAGTGAGATATTTGCCCATGCATTTGGATATGTTTCCGAAGTGAACAAAGAAGAACTTGAAAGACCGGAATTTTCATCCTACGTGCCCGGCGACCGAGTCGGCCGGTTAGGGTTGGAAGCGATGTATGAACCGTCGTTGCGCGGAGTTGTTGGCCGGGCGTTGGTGGAAGCAGACGCGATCGGACAACGTTTGCGCGTGATTTCCACCGACCAGGCAGTAAGTGGGAAAACGCTCGTGACCACGCTGGACGCTTCTTTACAACGACGCACATACGAGCTCCTAAAGCGCATGGCTGAAGAACGCGCAGCTCCAGGAGCTGCGGCAGTGCTGATGGACGCGCGTGATGGAAGTATCCGGGCGATGGTTTCTTTTCCATCTTTTGATCCAAAGATCCTTATCCGCGGGGAAGACGAAGCGGCCATTTCGAGCCTTTTGTCCGACCCGAATTTCCCTATGGTGAACCGCACCATCGGTGCAAGCTATCCCCCGGCCTCCACGTTTAAAATCGTGACCAGCCTTGCGGGTCTGACTTCTGGGAAAGTGAATGCAGACACGCTTGTTGAAGATACAGGAGAAATTCGTCTGGGGCCGTATGTATTTAGCAATTGGTATTTTACGCAATATGGGAAAAAAGAAGGATTCCTCACACTTGTCCGCGCCATGAGCCGCAGCAATGACATTTTTTTCTACCGTGTTGCCCAGTGGGTTGAACATGAACTGATCTCAACAATCGCGGAAAAGTTTGGGTTTGGAGAAAAAAGCGGGATTGATCTGCCTGGCGAAGTTCGCGGCTTGGTGCCGAATACAGCGTGGAAGCGCAAAGTAAAAGGCGAGCCGTGGTTGCCGGGGAACACACTGCACCTTGGGATTGGGCAAGGGGATATGCTGGCTACGCCTTTACAAATTGCAGCCATGACGGCGGGCATTGCCACGGAGGGAAAAATTCCCACACCGCATCTTGGTGAGCGCTTGATTGATCCAGCCACCAGTAAAGAGCAGGTATTGGAATTTCCGACGCGCGGTGTGGAAGGCATCGACGCGTCGTTTTATTCCCTTATACGCGAGGGGATGGTGGGGGCGTGTAGCCAAGGCGGAACAGCGTGGCCGTTTTTTTCGCCCGAGGCGTTTCCAGTGTCCGTTGCCTGCAAGACAGGGACGGCGGAATTTGGAGATCCAGCCAACCGCACGCACGCGTGGTTTACTGCATTCGCGCCAGCCGAAAATCCGGAAGTGGTAGTGACAGTGGTCGTTGAAGCGTCGGGGGAAGGGTCATCGGTGGCGGCACCGGTGGCAAAAGCGATGCTCGCACAATACTTCGGGATCGAATTGCCAAAAGACAAAGCAAAACCCGCAGACGCGGTGGGAGATTGACAAAGATCGTCACATTTGTTATAATTGTACAAATAGTACAACTTGTACAAAGTAGGAATATCTATGCCGCATCCAACCACCAGATACCTTTTGCATGAAGCCCGGGCAAATCTCGGGGAATTGGTCAGCCGCGTGTTTTACACGGGCGAGGAAATCATCATCGAGAAAAACAACCGTCCAATGGCAAAAATCTCACCTGTGAAAAAAGAAGAGACGCTTTCTCCTGAAGAACGACGTGAGCGTTTTCTGCGACTCGCAGGCGCTTGGAAAGGTCCACGGGGGGAACAGATCCGCAGGGACGCTATGCGAATGCGAAGGACATCGAAATTGCTCCGTTCTTCCAAATGACGCAATATCTTCTCGACGCAGACGTTGTGATTGATTACCTTCTTGGGAAAGATCCTGGAAGGCAGATGGTCGCCCATCTCTTTGGCTCGACGCTCCACTTGAGTGTTCTTGCTTGGGCAGAGGTGGAATATGGGATTGAAGGTGGACAGAACCAAGAGCATTTTCAAAAATCATTCCGAGAGATGTTAGTGAACGCG
>JAUYPR010000028.1 GCA_030695785.1 bacterium | reverse complement strand
GTTTTTACTGGCCTCGACCTTGGAGCTTATTGTAGCTCAACGTTTAGTCCGCAAAATCTGCCAAAACTGCCGGGTTGGCCGTGTGGTGAGTCGTGCGTTTGGCGAACCCGACGTCACCCTCTATACTGGTCGGGGATGTATTTCCTGTGGTGGAACCGGGTATAAAGGCCGTATTGGTTTATTCGAACTCATCCCTTTATCAAAAGACCTGCGCGCGGCGATTCTGCACCATCCGTCTGCCGCGGAAATCTGGGACGTCGCGCAAAAGGGCGGTACGAGCAGTTTGTTTGAAGACGGGCTCGAGAAAGTAAAAAGCGGCATCACGACCATGGATGAACTCCTGCGGGTCGCGCGGCCGGTTGAAAAACTTTGATGTTTGGACTGTTTTCTAGAACCCAAGAGAAAGCATACGTCCTGGAAGAGCTCGCGTTGTTGCTGGGCGCGGGCGTGCCGGTTTTGCCGGCCATTGACGCGGTTGCGTCCGAGATCCGTGATCCAAACATTCGCCGTGCATTGGTTGATGCGGGAGAAAAAATTGGAGAGGGTAGCACGTTGTCCGCGGCGCTCTCGGCAACAAAGTTTTTCCCTGCGGACGTGATTGCACTTATCCGGATCGGCGAGGAAACGGGCCATTTGCCGGAAAATTTAGACGCGATTGCCAGAAACCAAGAGCGGATGCGTGAGTTTCAGGGAAAAATCACCGCGGCTGTTGCGTACCCAATCGTTGTTTTGGTCTTTACGGTTGTCGTGAGTTTAGGCACCGCGTGGTTTATGTTGCCGCGGTTGTCCGTTCTGTTTTCATCTCTGCATTTGGAGCTGCCGTTGGTCACACGCATCCTGGTCGCCCTTGGCAACGGATTGTCGAATTATGGACTCGTCGTTGTGCCTCTATTCCTGGTTTCTTTCGCACTTTTTTTGTTCTTCTTTTTTCTCTCCCCGCGGACCAATAGATGGGGCCAGTGGCTGCTTTTACGCACACCGGTCTTAGGGGAACTGCTCGTCATGGCGGAGATTTCCCGGTTCGGCTCGATGTTCGCGGAACTTTTGAGCGCCGGGCTTCCGGTGGTGGAAGCCTTGGGGTCGCTCGAACGCGCGAGCAGTATCCATAGCTACCGCGGTTTGTATCACCAGCTCGCATTCGCGGTTAATCAAGGATACAGCGTGCATCGAGCTCTGTCGGATTATCCAAATATCAACGCGCTCATCCCTGTATCTTTACAGCATTTGTTATCTTCCGGCGAAGCATCCGGCCAGTTGCCAGAGACATTGGAGAAAGTCAGCCGGGTGGCGCGGCAAAAAGCAGAAATAACGGCCCAAACCTTGACTGCCACGCTGGAGCCAATGCTGTTGGTCTTTGTCTGGCTGGGGGTGTTGTTTGTTGCCGTGGCAGTGCTACTTCCGCTCTATGGATTGATTGGGGGATTGAATCGGTGACGTTGTTGGAACTTTTGCTTGTATCGAGCATCCTGGGTATTTTGGCGGCATTGTCCATTCCGGTTGGCCGGACATTGCTTTTACAAAATGACCTGCGTCTTGCGGCTGTGTCGGCAATACAGTCCATGCGCCGCGCGCAGGTTTTGTCTCAAGCGTCCGATTCTGATAACAGTTGGGGCGTATCGGTTCAACCCGGAGCGATCACGCTGTTCCAAGGGAGCAGTTTCGCAAGTCGAAATACCCCATTGGATGAAGCAACCATCCTGCCCAGCACCATTGCGGTCACTGGTTTGACCGAGGTTGTATTCGACCGTTTCACCGGAACCCCGCAGCAAACTGGAACGCTCACTCTTTCCAATGAGACAACGACGTCAGTGCTCACCCTGAACGCGAAAGGCATGGTGAGTGATTGAAGAGTCGTCGTGGAAGTGCGCTGATCGAGGTTTTGCTTGCAATTGCGGTTTTTGGCATTGCCGTGACCGGTTTGAGTGGGGCATTGATTGGAGGCCCGCTCTCAACCATGGCCGGCGGAAGCCGGGTTCGCGCCGCTCTTCTGGCCGAAGAAGGGGTCGAGGTATTGCGCAACTTGCGCGATGCCTCATTTGGAAATCTCACCGACGGCATTCATGGGTTGGCCGCGTCTTCTGTCTGGTCGCTTGCCGGTTCATCTGACACGACGGCCGGGGTTGTCCGGTCGGCAGCAATCACTGCCTTGGATACCCGCCGGAAAGATATTGTGCTAACGGCTTCTTGGCAGCAGGAAGCCGCCCGAAGCGGAACGCTGACGGTTGCATCACGCCTGACCAATTGGCGCCGGCCGTTTGGGAACTGGGGCGCTGCGACACAACAATCCACCTTGAACCTGGCTGGTGATGAGGACGTGAATGATGTGGCACTGTATCGGTCGGGGAGTTCAACGTATGCGCTCTTGGTCCGTCAGTCCGGGCCAAACCAAGAATTTGTGGTGGTGGATGTGACTGACCCTGCGGCACCCACCTTGGTGGGTGGTTTGGAGATCGGCTCATCCGTGAAAGACGTTGCTGTTGTTGGCTCAACCGCTGTTTTGGCGGTTGTGCGGGATACGCAGGAAGTGATGGTGGTTGATCTCACGAACCCTGCGCTTCCATCCCAGCTCTCGACCCTAGACCTTCCAGGTAGTGCGAACCCGTTGTCATTGACCAGTGTCGGCACGACTGTGTATGTGGGTCGGGTCGCCTCGGCTCAACAGGAAATCTACATTCTTTCTCTTCTGAACCCTTCCTCCCCTTCGATCGTGGGAAGCCTTGAACTTGGGTCAAATGCTGACGCGGAGAATATCGTGTTAGGGCAAAACAACCAATACCTGTATGTGGCTTCGCCCCTGAACGCGACCGAGTTTTTCGTCGTCGATGTGCGTATTCCCACATCACCGTCCATTGTTGGCACATTGGACGCAGTGGATGGGTCAGACGGAACTGCTGTGGCCGCGTTTTCCACCTATGCCGTGCTTGGTCGTGCCGATGGAACGGTTTTGTCCATTGACGTATCCTCACCCACCAGTCCGGTGGCCCAAGGTTCGGTGGATATTGGCGCGGCGATCCAGGATTTTTCCATGGCAGTTGGGAATCTTAACGTTATCGCGACCACCAACACCGGATCAACACCGACGCTGGTTGTCAGTGTTGCGGCACCCGCAAGTCCGGCACTGCTGGGATCAGTGACACAATCCGGGGATACGCGCGGCGTGGTGTGGGATTTTGATCTGAACCGCGCGGTGGTGGTTGGAACCGCAAATACCGCAGAACTCTCCATTGTCCAAGGAGGCTTGCCCTGAGAATCGGAGGGCCAATGGCCCTGAGGAGTCCAAAGGACGACGAAGGGTTTACCACGTTCAGTTTACATGAACGTGGTTTTACCCTTATCGAACTTCTGCTCGCGTCCAGCGTGATTGGTGCAATGCTTTTCGTGGTCAGTGGGTTTTTGGTTCTGATTTTGCAGTCACGCGCCAAGCACGAAGCCATGATCGAGGTAGAAAGCCAGGGCATGCAGGCCGTTTATGCCATTACACAGAGTATCCGAAATGCCGACGCCATTATCAATCCAGCACTTGCTTCCAACAGTACCAGTTTATCCTTGGATATGGAAAGTTTGAATGTCGACCCCACGGTGTTTAGTGTTTCCGCCAATACTCTCCGCATCACCGAAGGGAGTGGGAGTCCGGTTGCGCTGACGAACAGCCGCGTCGTGGCTTCAGGCTTACAATTTGACAATCTTTCTAAAAACGGGACGCCGGGCACGATCCGTGTGCAGCTCACCCTTTCGAAGGTCCTTGATCCGGAAGGGAGGCAGGAAAATGCGTTCACCAAAACATTCTTTGGCTCCGCGACCATTCGTTAAAAGCTCAGGGTATGCAGTGCTCCTTAGTGTTCTTTTGATCACCGCAGTGGCTGGGGCGATTGCGGTGTCTCTTCTCCTTCTTGGGGTGGGAAGCAGCCGCACGAGCTTTGCATTTCAACAAAGCATCCAGGCGCGTGGCCTTGCGGATGCGTGCGCGGAAGAGGCGCTGCAGCGGCTGCGGGAATCGGTGTGGTTTAGCGGCGGGGAGACATTGACGTTGACGAGTGGGACGTGCGAGATTCAAGCCATTGCAGGGACAGGGAATTCGAACCGGACGATTCAAACGGTTGGATCTGTGGGGACGATCAAACGCAAGGTCAAGGTTATCGTCACTACCGTCCATCCGACGCCCGTGATTTCTTCCTGGCAAGAGGTGGGGTCGTTTTAGGGAACAGTTCGTTGACAAATGGAGCGTGATCTGCTTTGATGATATAGACATGACTGACACTGCCCGTCGGCAAGAGGGGCTTGCCACGTTCAGTTTACATGAACGTGGTTTCACTCTGCTTGAAATTCTCCTGGTCGTGGCCGCGATTGTGATTTTGTCCGGGATTGTGATTGTTGCCGTGAATCCAACCAAACAGCTCGGGGATACGCGCAACGCGCAAAGAAAGGCAGATGTGAATACGATGCTGAACGCGGTCTACCAGTACGCGATTGATAACAGCGGCATCCTGCCTGCATCTGTCACCACCACGCAGACAGAAGTGTGCAAAACAGGTGCTTCATCGTGCACTGGCCTCGTCGATCTGTCGGTTCTGACGTTAAACGAAAAATACGTGCCGGCGGTTCCGACTGACCCGACTGGTTCGTCCACGAACGGAGCAGGGTATGAGATCAAAAAATCCTCAAATGGCCGGGTCACTGTCGTTGCTCCCGATGCCGAACAAGGCGTCACCATCACCGTCACCAGATAATATTTTCCCCCCAGGAAAGGATTGACACATTTTGTATAATTGAGGTTATATAACCTATGGCTTATCCAATTATCGTGAGAGAAAAAGCCAGAAGACTTCGTCTTCAAGGGTATTCTGTAAAAGAAATTGCTGAACTACTTGATATCGCTGTGGGTACTTCGTCAATATGGATTCGTCAGGTCGTCCTCAATCGACAGGCAAAAGACAGACTAAAGATACGTGGGGTCTTTGGAAGATATAAAGCCGCTCAGAGATGGCAAGAAAAACGAGAAAAGAGAAGACAAGAGATAGAGAAAGAAACAACTTCGATTCTGAAAGAAATTATTCTTTCCACTGAAATCAAAAAACTACTGTGCGCATTTCTTTACTGGGGAGAGGGAGCAAAAGACCCAGGTCGTATCGCATTCACAAATTCTGATCCCACGATGGTATCGATATTTTTGATGCTCTTCCGGGAGTCTTTTAAGGTTGAGGAAAAAAAGTTTCGTATTCTTATCCACCTACATGAATATCATGATGAGGGGAAAATAAAGAAGTTTTGGTCAGATGTAACAAGAATACCTTTTAGCCAATTCACCAAAAGTTATCAAAAGCAACATACAAAGAAAAGAAAAAGAGTCGGTTATCGAGGCACGATCAGGGTGACTTATCATGATACACGGGTTGCTTCTGAATTGATTGCCCTGTATAATATGTTTGCTAAGTCTTTAGGGGCGTAGCTCAGCGGTAGAGCACTCGTCTCCAAAACGAGGTGTCGCGGGTTCGACTCCCTCCGCCCCTGCAACAACATTAATCCTGGACTGTCGCAATAATATCTTTGAGGATCGCCCTCTAAGTATAACCTAAATTGGGAGCAAGACTTAATCTTGGTTTTATTGCAGCTTTCTCAGGAACTTTATTTTTAGCTTTTAGACCTGCCTGCATTATTTCTATGGAATCGACAAGCACAAAATCATCAATTTGGACTGGTACAGGAGAGGATTGATTGTATTTATTGTGTCTCCACCCTCCAACAATAACTGGTAATCGTCTTATAAAGGTTACGATACTAGATTCCGTGCCTATGCTTTGAAGTACTTCTCGTTCACTAGTTACAAACCAAAAGATTGTATTTTGTCCTAGTGGATGCTCTTTAATAACACCAAACCCACTTGCTGAATAAGAACCATCTACATTAGTCATAGAATTACTACTGATTGGTTTTAATGTCTCGCAATATGCATAGTATGCTCTAATCCTTAAAATAGTATCGATTCCATGTTGTTTAGGATCAAAGATTCCTGTACTAAATACAGCCCGTGGTTCATTTGAATTTCCTCCTCTACGAATAAAGTCTTGAAGCGCCCTGAATGCTTTTCTTTGAGCTCGTATTTGAGGGAAACCCCTAGCTATTTCTAGAAGAATAGCTCTAATGCTGGGTGATTTAAGGCCTTCAACTGTCCCCCTTAAATCATCATTTATAGTCATCAAGTCTTCAAGTTCACAAGGGTCTTCTATGCTATGGTCTCCGTACTGAATTTCTGATGTCCTAAGCCATTCACCTCTTGATTGTTCTGGAATGAATTGTCCAAGTTCAATGCTCATATTCGTGATTATATCTGAAGTTCTGAAGAAAGAAAAGTTTTCGACGAGAGAAGCTAAATGTGGATCAACGATTAAAAATCCCTTAATCGAGACTTATAATCGAGACGGAACTCCCAAGGTAGAGAACTTATTCCACCTCTGGACACCTAGATTTAGGGTGAGACCTCTTCGATCTCCTCGAATCTGAGTGATCTCGGAATCGAAGATCTGAGCGACGGTTCGACTGAGCTCACCGTCGAAGACCTCAGACGTTCGTCCCGAGGACTCAGTCCCGAGGGAGCCGAAGACCTAAATCCTGGGGGAATTTGGTGACATTGAACACATCTTGTATCCTTTTTTGAATCTGGTGGTGTGAAAAGGGAAGGTGTGAGTCTTATTTTCCTACATAGTCTTTCAAGACAACAACCTCGATTTCCTTTACCTGCTTCAGTTGTTCATCGTTCGTGATAAATCCTTTGCAATCTGAGAGGAGCGCAGACGCAATTTGGACTGCATCAATAGTTTTGATATGGGTATACTTTGCCCGCAGCTTTGAAGCAAGACGCGCAACATGCCAGTCAAGGGGGACAATCGTGAAATGGGGAAGCGTGCGCAATATTTCTTCGTACTCTGCAATGACCAGACTATCTCTTGCTTGTTCCGCATGGACAAATACTTCGACAATGGTGACGGAAGAAGTGGCTGCAGAAATATTCCCGGTTTCCAATGAGGTAAAAATCGTATTCGTCAAGGAAGCATAGTGTGGGTGGTCGTCGAAAAGATAAAGAAAACACATGGAATCGAGTCCAACGTTCCGTAATGTGTGGAGTTTTTTCTTAAAATGAACAGAGTTCACTTTTCCCATTCAGTGCGAAGACCTTTGATGTAGGCGTCAATATCTACATTTGCCCAGATATGTTGACCAAGACCGCGCATCCTGGAGGCCCAGCGGCTTGGACGTGGTTCTGCCAGGACTTTGATTTCATTCTGGA
>JAUYPR010000050.1 GCA_030695785.1 bacterium | reverse complement strand
TTGCCAATATGCAGCCGCCCCGTAGCACGGATGCCGGAGAACACCTTTTTCCGATCACCATTTGTATTCATGACGTCATATTATCTCATGAGAGAGAGTTGAGGACAACTCGAAGGGAACCATCCCTCTTCTTTGATCTTTTCAAACACTGCCTCGGCGGCGAATTTATGCCCGCGTTCATTCGGGTGGAAATCGCGTTCACTAACGAGAAGTTTCTCTCTCCCCACTGGGCTGTAAATGGGTTCAAGGTCAACAACCGGAACGCTCCTTGACGCGAAAAATGAGGCCAATTGCTGATGCACGTCTTTATACGGATAGTCTGGGCCGAGCACGTGCATCACCGGGAAAATCATGATCATCAAAGGAATCGGCGGCGTGCGCTTGCGGGTCGCGATGATGAGTTCATCCAATGTCTTTTGATGCCGCGCCCAGACCACCGGGTCGTGGTACAGATTCGCGTAATATTCACTCCCGAGTTCTACTTGCGGGTCAAACCGCAACGCAAGATGCACCGCAATAAACTCAATGGCGAACGACTTTTCCACGAGAAACCCGAACACCGGCCATCGCCACATCTGCTGGATGCTGGAGTACCAGGGAAGGTTTTTGCGCACATCATTGCCGGCAATGTCATTGATGTAATAACCCAAGATCACGCCCTCGTAGTTGCTTGGCGCGACATAATCACGGTAAAACTTCACCTCCTCGACCGTATCCATACCCTCACGCGCAATCGCGTGCACCCGGGCTTTTCCACAGACATTCCGGATGCGCGTTTCCAACTGTTCGTTGACGCGGTCGTTCACGTCTTTAATGCCATAGCCGAAGACGAACGAGTCGCCCAAAATCGCCACCCATGGCATTTCCGGATCTTTGTCTTTTGGAAAGTGCTCATCGCGGAACGTGGCGTAGTCATACACCACGTGCCGCTCATACCACCGCTTCGTGGTTTTCATCTGAAATATATTGTCCGTCTCATCAAAAATATAGCGATAGTAAAACTCAAGTCCCATCATGACATGGAGGAGAATAAAAAGAAACATGACGAGGTTCCCAATGATCAGTTTGACCGACCGGTATTGTTTTGGCTTCCAAACAAAGAGGCGGCGCGTCAAGACGATGAGGATAAGAAGGGTGAGAGTGTAAAACACCAGCCACGGCCAAAAGTCATTCCAGAAATACCCGATCTTCCCTTCAAGAAACCGACTGACGTCCATGGGCGGATTGTATCACGTCGCTCCCCTCTGTCATCCTGAGGAAGTATGACGACCGAAGGATCCCGTCAGCATCAAAAGAATTCCATCAAGGGCAAGCGGGAGCAACAGAAACACCCCCGCCCGCCGCAAAACAAGCTCAACTTCACCGGAAAAAAATCCATCAACCATCCCTGCGGGTAGACGGACGCCAAAAAGAAACAGCGCCCCAAGCACAATGGCCGCAATAATAAAGAGCTCAAACGCACCTTCCATGTCTTTTTTGCTGGAAAACATCGTGTTTCCAAGCTCAAATACGATGAAAAAAAGAAGCGCGAAGCGGCCGATATCGATCGAGTCTGGCATCAATGAGAATAGTGCCCAGAGCATCAAACTCGTCCCAACCAATACTGGCGCGATGCCGATGAAAAAGCGCCGGATTGGATCGGTGTGCGCAATCCCGATGCTCCCTAACTGTACTCGCCCCTCAACACTTGTCTGAGGAAAAATCTCGATCTTCCCGGTGCGGACGAACAGCAATGTCGCAACGAGAAAATGCGCGAGCTCATGTACGAGGATGCCGGGAAGGAATACCAATCCATACCACCGAATCCCAAGCATCGACAGTAGTCTCGATGTCAGCCGACGGGAAAGAAAAAAGAGAAGGAGAAATTCAAGAAAGAAAAAGGCAGAGAGCAGTATCATTTGACATTTGAACTTTGAACTTTGAACTTTTCTTTCTCGTATTCCTCCATAAACCCCTGCGCAAACGTGTCGAGAAACTGCTGCATATCGGCTTGCGCGTCGCGGCCGGTGCGCATTTGATACCGTTTCTGGATCTCCACATTTGCCGCTACTTGATCTGCGCAAGCTTCAATAGCCTGCAAATCTTCCTCGGTAAACGAGGTCATTGCTTCACTGTAGAGTTTGGAGAACGCTGCCTTGGTCAAATCAGTCGTGAGCTGTGCTAACTGGTCATCCGTCCATCCTTTTTGCTGAAGGATAGCGAGGATCTGTTGAAGTTTGGGTGATTGGGCAGTTTGGGTATCCATAATCTTATCGTAGCATGCGCAACATCGACGCTACACCCTCGGGTGTCAACACCTTGAATTTCCCTCCAGCCGGAATCCAGTGGAGCGCGGCGATGAGCTTTCGCTGTGCCGCAGAGGCAATGCCAATATCCTCACTTTTGGCCTGCTCAAGGAGTTCTTTTAATTCATCAAGGTCGGCAATAGGGAATTCACCGGTCGCATGCCCTGCCGCTACCATCTGATCCCAGAAAGCATGCAGCATGGGGTGGTTGACTGCGATGTGGCTAACCCACACATCCGCATCTGCCGGCGTCCACGTAATAGCATACCCGTTGTTGACTAAAATGTTGCTGACGGTTGAATCTGCAGGAATGTCGACCTCTTTGACCATATCGACTGGCAGTTGCCCAAGCAGCCCTTCTGGAGTCAATCCAACCTCGGGCCGTGCCTCACCGAAGCTCTCTTGAGCGGAGGGCGGGGTTGCCGGCATTGACTCGGTCGGGACCGTCGGTGCGACCACCTCTGCCGCGGCAACGTCCGGAGTTTGTGGTTCAGGGGATGGTGTGATTGAACCAGGCGCTGGGGTGGGTGGTTCAGGGGTCGGCGGAACTGCTTGTGCGTTGATCTTTGCCTGAAGGTCCGCTTGAATCTTATCCGCAACTTCTTTGAAGTTCACTGACAAACTCAACTCGTGCGCGATTGATCTTGCAGATTCAATGAGAAGGCCAGTCGCAGAAACGTAGGTTGCACCTGCGGAAACACCCAAATAGAAATTCCGAACGCGACCGGTCGCTAATTTGTATCCGCTCTCAAGCTCGATCATTCGTTGGATAAGCTCTTCCCCTTGATATCGTCTGCGAACTTGAGACTCTTTTCTCCCATAGGCAACCTTTGTTATGGCATAGATACCTTGTGCGGTGGCGAGACTTATGCCGGCCTTCACCCACCCTTTCCCTGGAATCGGAAGCCAAATGAACGCGGCTGACTCTGCTATACCGACTGCCGCACCGGTAAACCAGTACCGATCTTTCCCGCGTGGATCAAGGTTTTTGACCCAGTTGCGGAATCCGGTTTTCAACCC
>JAUYPR010000049.1 GCA_030695785.1 bacterium | reverse complement strand
GTCCGAAGGTTTGCGTTGAAATGTTGTCCAAACGCCTTTCTGACTGAGCCAGTCTCATCTTTCCGAAGCATTCCATGGTCGATAAAAACGCACGTTAAATGTTTTCCGATCGCCCGGTGGACAAGAACTGCCGCGACAGATGAGTCCACACCGCCGGAAAGCCCGCACAAAGCATACTCCTTGCCAATCTGGTCACGAATCGTTTGGATCGTCTGGTTCATCACATCGCCAAGCTGCCAGTCTTTCTTGGCATGACAAATATCTTCAATGAAATTTTTGAGCATCATGCTTCCATGCTGTGTGTGGCTGACTTCTGGGTGGAATTGGACAGCAAACAATTGCCGTGTCGTGTCTTCCATGGCAACAACCGGAACATCGCTGGTTTTTGCCGTCACCACAAATCCGGGTGGAAGTTTCGCGACGCGGTCTCCATGGCTCATCCAGACCTGCGTTTGCGTCGGAATACCACGGAAAAAGACGGATCGACCCTTTGTACGGATCGTTGCTGACCCATATTCTTTGGTTTTCCCAGGATCGACTTTTCCACCAAGTTGATGGCCGAAAAGCTGCATGCCGTAGCAAATCCCAAGGATGGGTTTGCCGAGACGGTAGATCGCTGGGTCTGCGTTCGGCGCGCCGTTTGCATAGACCGACGACGGACCGCCGGAAAAGATGATGCCGTCGGATGCTTTCAATTGCTCCGCGTTGACATTAAAGCGGAATACCTCTGTCTTCACATCCAATGATCGGATACGGCGTGCGATGACATGTGTGAATTGTGACCCAAAGTCGACAATGGCTATCATAAGAACTTTCTTCTCAAGGATTGTCTCAGTTTTTTGCTTGGCAAAAAAGCCACTCTAGCTATCATGGAAGTTGTATTGTATCAGCCTTTTTGTTCATACGAATGAGGCCGTCTTTCTTCAATTGTTTTAAAATCCTACTGAATCGTATTTTTCCCAGAGGACGTATATGTCGTATATGCCGTAATAATTCAGCGCGTGGCAAATGTTCTTCACTGCGCAAAATGTCCAAAATCCTCCCGCGGTAAAATCGGTCAGAGTCTTCGAATTTCTCCTTCCCGCGCTTCCCCCGACGCAGAAGAACAATCTTTAGAGGAGACGCGGCTTGAATTTCCGGATACGCGCGACAAAACTGTTGGACTGGGCAAATTGCGCATTTCGGGCTTCTACTCGTACACATCAGTGCGCCGAAATCCATGAGCGCCTGGTTCCATGAGTATCCTTTTCCTTTTGGAAGAAGCATCTCAGCCAGGGAGAGAAGTTTTTTATCCGATGCCAATGCCTTTGGCAGTTCAAGCCCGAGGAATAACCGGTGGATGATGCGTCGGTGGTTGGTGTCAAGGACGGCAACATCCTCCCCAAAGGAGAAGGTTGCTATTGCCCGGGCAGTGTACGGACCAATGCCGGGAAGTTGTTCGAGTGCACTGACGCTCGACGAAAACGTTCCGCCGTGCGTCTTGACGATCGTCTGGCTGCACCGGTGCAACAAAACAGCGCGTCGGTTGTAGCCTAATCCTGACCAAGATCGAATGACATCTGCAACCGGCGCGTTTGCCAATGCACGAACAGAGGGAAATGCGCGGAGAAATTCTTGGTACTTTGGTAAAACCCGATCCACTTGCGTTTGCTGGAGCATGACTTCTGCAATTAAAATTTTGTATGGGTCGCGCGTTCTCCGCCACGGCAAATCCCGCTCGTGTTTATCAAACCAGGAAAGAATCCTGCGTTGGATGATTCTTATTTTTTGCGGATCAATCTCTTCCACGTCCGCATTCTACCGCAATCACATCCTCTAAACTTGACAACGCTGTTATTATCAACATATATGGCGATGACTCCGGAAATTAAACGGTGGCAAGCTTCAGATACTGTACAGAGGTTACTCTGGAGAGGAGCATCCTATCAACACGAGGAGCCGTTCATTAAGCAGAAAAGGGAGGAATTTGATTTAGCAGTTAAGGAGTTTTTATCGCCTCGATTTTGGACCTCAATCATGGTACCAAATAGGTACGTAAGTGAGATCGTCAAGACAAGTGACTTGGCACCAATTGGTATTGAGGGCGGTCAAATCGGTTACCTTTGGGTGACCGCAAGTGCAAAAGACCAACGCTACCGTATTCATTTCTCAAAACAAGATCCGCTGGTGTATGGATCACTTACAGAAGGCGAAGTTCTTGTTGAGAGCTCCGCCGGAAAAGACCTGCTCGTGTGCGGAAGAAACGCTGCTTCTAACGACATTGAGGCAATCTTTACGTTGCTCAAGTTTATCCAACAGCAGCAACAAAAGACACTAGGCGGTACCGATGCACCGACGCAAACCCTAGAACAAGCCTCACCAAGAAATCCTGCGGATTTGATAGAGAAGTATCTTCCATCCTCCATCGTCCACGAACTCCTTTCTCCTTGACAAAAAGTAGTACTTGATATATACTAGTAGTACTTTATGCAAGAAGGTACTACCAATATCTCTCACACGATCGGTCCCCTTTTTACGCGTGTCACCAGAAAGGGGCAGGTGACGATTCCAATCAGCATTCGGCG